>NZ_JAUYVV010000024.1:0-50878 GCF_030689165.1 Oceanobacter sp. 4_MG-2023
ACCCGTCAGGCCTGCAAGTCGGCTTCGTGATTCGAAACCATCCGGTGGCCCAGAGTGAGCACCGGATTAAATAGATGTCCCCGATATCCTGACAGTGCATCAGCCAGTGTATCAGCGTCGGTTATGGCCGACGTTTGGGGAATAACCAGAATCCGAACCAGCGTGTCATCCGGGGCATGGCCACATAAGACATCAGGACCATGACCACCGCCGTCACCAGCAGGGTGCGGAATATCAGCGGGATCTGGGCGAGGGGTTCACCAAACAAAAAGAACACCAGCGTGACAATCGGATACAAAGCCATCCAGCTGACAATCGTCATCTTGTATTTGGCCGGTGGTGTCTGTGGATTGGCGGCAGGTTGCCCTGGCAAATCAAACCAGTTGGCGATGCCGTAGGTGATCTCCCGCTGGGTTGGGGATGACAGCAGAGCCTCAATCGAGCCGAGTAGTTGCGCCCGTTGGGTGGATGCTTCCCAGACATTCAGTGCAGCATGGGAGGTAAAGCGGAAGATGATCCGGTACTCTGGGTCGTCGCTACTGGCTGGTCGGAACAGGTTGGTACCGAGATAGCCTTCGAAGCGTGAAGCGGCGAGGGTCATATCGGCGCTGAGTTGTTCGAACTCGGATTCCTTGCCGGGAATAACACGGCGGGAAATAACAACCGTAACCGGGCCGTCTGTATCGCTATGGGGTTCCATAACTACTCCAATAATAAGAATATCAAAATGCTAGCGCGAATAGAAAACGAGGTCAGGTGTTGTTTTTTATTATGCTCGGGAATTCAGAATGTCATATATGGGTGCTCAATGAATTATCAGGATTTGTATTTCTTTGTGAAGGTGGTCGATAAAGGCAGTATCGTGGCCGCGTCGCGTTATTTGAATGTTCCTACCTCCACACTGAGTCGTCGTATCCAGTCGTTTGAAGCCGAACTGGGTTACAAACTGATCCATCGCAGCGCCAAAACCTTTGGTCTGACAGAATCCGGCCAGCGTTTTTATCAGAGTGTTGTGGATACCGTACAAGACCTGGAAACCCGACTGGAAAACGTTAATAGCGAACTGTCCTCGATGTCGGGTGATATCAAAATCACCGCACCAGTCAGTCTCGGACATTATTACGTCAAACAGTGGGTATTCGATTTTATGAAAGAAAACCCCCGTATTACCGTGGAAATGTTCCTCAGTAACGAGAATGTCGACCTGGTTAAAAACAGCATTGATATCGCCTTCCGCATGGGCAATGTGACACTGAACGAATGGGTATCCCGGTCGCTGTTCCGTTCCAGCAACCTGATCTGCGCAACGCCCGCCTTTATGGCGCAATTCGACAGCCCGCAACGGCCACAGGCATTGTCACGGATGCCACTGGTAGCGCTCAAGCGTAACCCGGTCTGGCGCTTCTTTAATGCCGCTGGTGAAGCCGAAACCTTTGTCCCGAAACCCACCCTGCGTACCGATGAAATCCAGTTTGCCCTGGATGCGGTGCTGGAAGGCGTTGGAGCGGCCTGTTTGCCTTGTTATATCGCCCGCGAAGGGCTGGAAAACGGCGACCTGATCCAGTTATTGCCAGACTGGCGCATGGAAGACCGCGAAGTGAATATCGTCTTTCCTCATCGTCAGAACATGCCGGTCAAAACCCGCGCCTTTATTGATTTTATTATCGCCAAGGCAGCCCAGCATGCCGTCAATCTACGCCCTGCAGGGTAATCCCCCGGGGCGAAGGTAATTGTGTTATCCCTCGCCGACCGGCTCCCTGGCCGGTGCTGCTGGTTTACATGGCTCTTACGGATGGTGTTGGTTTGCCGGTTCTCATGGCTGGTTCTGGTTCTCATGGCTGGGAGAGCGAGGTGATTGAAGGAAAGGAAAGAGAAGGAAAGAGCCTGCAGGCCGGGCTAACAGCATACTGACATCCGCACTGAATCCCGTAATCGGGATGATCAACTCTCGAAAATATCGGTTTTAACCCCATGGGCCAGCCATATACTGAAGCTATGGAAATCCACGGCTGGCACAGCAACCCAATAACAATAAACCGTGATTCTGAACGGCGTAATGACGCTGCTTGCTGCGCAAATACATGATCAAACAGGTGATATATGAAAGAGTTTCGACACTTTATTAATGGTGAATATGTTGCATCTCTGAGCAACCGGACATTTGAAAATCGTAACCCGGTTGATAACAGCCTGATTGGCCTGGTGCACGAAGCCGGAAAAGAAGAAGTAGACGCCGCCGTTAAAGCGGCCAAAAAAGCACTCAAGGGGCCATGGGGCAAATACACCCAGGCACAACGTATCGAGCTGCTGAACAAGGTAGCCGATCGCATCAACGAACGCTTTGATGAATTCCTGCAAGCCGAATGTCTGGATACCGGCAAGCCCCACAGCATTGCCAGCCATATCGACATTCCGCGAGGAGCCGCCAACTTCAAGGCCTTCTCCGAAACCCTGGCCAACCATCCGACCGAAAATTTTCATCTGGATACCCCCGATGGCAAAGGCGCCATCAATATGGGCCACCGTACCCCCAAGGGCGTGATTGCCGTTATCTCCCCCTGGAACCTGCCCTTATTGCTGATGACCTGGAAAGTAGGCCCGGCACTGGCGTGCGGTAATACCGTGGTGGTCAAACCCTCGGAAGAAACCCCGGCCACCACCACCTTGCTGGGTGAAGTCATGAACGAATGTGGCGTTCCTGCCGGTGTCTTTAACGTGGTTCATGGCCTGGGGCCAAACTCCGCGGGTGAATTTCTCACCACCCATCCGCTGGTTGATGCCATTACCTTTACCGGCGAAACCCGCACCGGCGAAATCATTATGAAAGCCGCCGCCTGTGGCCTGCGTAATATCTCGCTGGAATGTGGCGGCAAAAATGCCGGTATCGTTTTTGCCGATTGCGATATCGAAAAAGCCGTCGAAGGCACCATGCGTTCCGCCTTCGTCAACTGCGGTCAGGTGTGCCTGGGCACCGAACGGGTGTACGTCGAACGGTCAGTGTATGACCAGTTTCTGGCCCGTATGAAAGAAGAAGTTGCCAAACTCAAGCTGGGTCGCCCGGAAGACAAGCAAGCCAACTTCGGCCCGCTGGTTAGCCTGGAACACCGCGACAAGGTTGCTTACTACTACAACCTGGCCAAAGAAGAAGGCGCGACCGTAGAAATTGGTGGCGGTATCCCGGATATGGGCGCAGCAATGAACGACGGTGCCTGGATTGAACCGACCATCTGGACTGGCTTGCCAGACGATGCCCGAGTGGTACGTGAAGAGATTTTTGGCCCTTGCTGTCATATCCGCCCCTTCGATACCGAAGAAGAAGTGATCGAACTGGCTAACGATACCGTATACGGCCTGGCCGCCGCGATCTGGACTGAAAATACCTCGCAAGCCATCCGGGTAGCAGAACAGATGGAAGCCGGTATCGTCTGGGTCAACTCCTGGTTCCTGCGTGACTTGCGTACCGCCTTTGGTGGTGCCAAACAGTCAGGTATTGGTCGGGAAGGCGGCGTTCACGGTCTGGAGTTTTATACCGAACTGAAAAACATCTGCATCAAACTGTAAAACCCAAAACGGCACCAACAAGACAACGTACTTGTTGATGCCGACAATACCGCCACAACGAAGGAATCATTATGCCGATTATTCAAGTCAGTATTATCGAAGGTCGCCCGGATGAGATGAAAGAACAATTGATTGTTGAACTGACCGAAGCGGCGGTTCGGGCGTTGGATGCACCGCGAGAGAGTGTGCGGGTATTGATTAGCGAAATGCCCAAACAGCATTTTGGTATTGGCGGTGTCTCGGTAAAAAAACTGGGACGCTGACGTTCACTGGTTGCCCGCATACTATGCGGGCTTTTTTATGGGCTATTACAACCTGCAGCGGCCATATACGGCGAATAGTGGTATCAGCTCTCTCGCAGCAGAAGAAAAACTTAACACCGTGTCCGGGATTCGTAGACCACTACAAGGTTTTTCTACAGACTCGTTATCCGCCTCTCGATGCGGCAATTCCCCCAAAACCAACCCTTTATCTCCTTCAGCCCACCGGATGAGTAAACCCTCCAATAGCGGTATTGTTCGCAAATAGCGATTTTTTGTTGACTAATAGCGAACTCATTGTTATCCTTCCCTAGCGTTAAATAAGGGAGCCAATCACCAGTTACTTGAGTGGGCTACCACTCGCGGAGACGTTGTCTCTACCTTTTGCGCCGCTCATGCTGCATGGGTCAAGCTACATCGATTCATCTAGCCCAAGTGCGCGTCTACGTCGTGTGGTGATACCTCGACGTGAAAACAGGGGTTTATTGCCGGTCACTCCCAAGTTCCTTTGGCAATGGTGATCCAGCACCCAGTTCCGGGTGTTGGGTGCTAAAGGAGCATAAGCTTTATGAAAGTAATTTTTAACGTTGTCTGGCAATCGCTTAAGGAGCGGAAACCGGAGGAGAAAATCCGCAGCAAAACTTGGGCGCTGATCAAGTTGTTAATGAAGATTGGTGTCATGGTTTGGAAGATACTGAAGTTTTTCTTCGATGAGGGTGACTCTGCTTAGGCGGTCCCCTGATTTTTTATCAGAGGTTGTTATGATTAATCGAGCATTAAAAACGATTCGCCAGTTTCATGGTTTAACGCAAGCAGAATTGGCTTTAAAGCTGGATATGTCCAAGTCTTATCTTAGTGAAATTGAATCTGGAAAGAAATCTGTTGGGTATGATCTGCTTGAAAAATATTCAGAACTCTTCGATGTGCCTGTATCGTCATTGGTTTTTTTCTCTGAAAATCTTGAAAAGGCAGATACCATTCCAGAAAAATATAGAAGTGTCGTAGCTGATAAGATTTTAAATATCATGGAATGGGTTGTATTAAAAAATGAAGCAAAAACGGCGTAAGCCAAGAATCATCACAAAGAAAAAGTCCTACCCCATTCAAGATTCAGTTTTCTACAAGCTATCCAGCAAAAAACGTCTAGCCAATCTATTATCTTCCACTCCCCAAGAGCTTAAGTCTCTTGTAGGGAGTGATAATTATCACTGCTTTACTCAAACCAAAAACGGCAAGCATCGGCTTATCCAAGAGCCTTTACCCAAATTGGATAGAATTCACTCTAGAGTTGCTAGCTTGCTGTGCCGGATAGAGACCATTGATGGATTGCATTCAGGAAAAAAAGGCAAGTCAAATATTACTAATGCTCGTTCGCACCTCGGTCTGGGTAAGAGGGTAATTACAGCCGATATTAAAAGCTTTTTCCCTTCAACTACGCGGCAAAGTGTATTCGATTTCTTTTTTAACACTATGCAGTGTTCTCCTGATGTTGCAGATCTCTTATCTAAAATTCTGACCTATGATGACCACGTTCCTACGGGCAGCAGAATAAGTATGCCGCTCGCTTACTTCGCCAACAAGAAAATGTTTGACGAGATCGAGTCTACTGCAGATGAATGTGGCGCGAAAATGACAATCTATGTTGACGATTTAACTTTTTCTGGCGCGATGTTACAGAAGAGCTTTATTGGGCGACTTGAAGCAATAGCTAAAATATATGGCCATAAAATACACCCATCAAAGACTCGCTTTTACTGTGCCAATAAAGTCAAGCTGATTACAGGCGCAGCTGTTAAGGGAAATGAAATTACTCCAAGAAATAAGCACCTGAAACAGCTGCGAGGTGAGCTTTCAGAATGGCTGGAGAGTTCCGTAAAAGATAAAAAACTAACAAATCGTGTTTTAGGTAGAATGACGTTTATGGGTAGCATTGACCCACGTTATAAAGATAAAGCTAGGACATTTAGAAAAGATGCATTCAAATAATTGAAATATTCTGGATTAGCATGCACGAATATCAAATGCGTATAACAAGTCAAAGCACTCGGACATCGCTGCGCTCCGCTGGTGTTTGAGACGTTACATTTTCTTGACCACACCTGTTAACTGGCGCTATTCGTGATAGCTGTTCCACTTTGGGGGAGGGTAGTTCTCTAATTTTCCTGCGTCTTTTTCAGCTTTAGAAATAATTGCCTGTCTTACAAATTCATAAGGTAAGTCTGGGTTGTCTTCCATCATTTTACCGATTTTAGCCCAGTGCTCAATTTGCTTGGGCGTAGTACGGTGTAAGGCTTTGGCCATAATTGTAGCTTTTTCAATAAGTTCTTGGTCTAGTTTAATGCTGGCTGTACCCATGGGGCCACCTGTTTGTGCAAAATAAATCTAATTGTAGTAATGCACTACAAGTGAGGCAAGTTGCAACAAGCAGCTGCCTCGGACTCGTCAAAGTGTCATGCCTTTTGTTCCAAAAGTCACGCCACTTTAACTCACCGCTGAGCTAGGCGTTGGCTGTTATTGCGCCGCCGAATAGTGATACTATAGTGTCACTATTGGTCTGATTCAGGGTGAGTCCATGAAGGTTGAACTTGTTACGAACCTCAAGCGCCAAGCCACAAAGATTCTGGCAGATTTGCACTTGTCCAAAGAGCCGGTACTGATCACTGAGCACGGTCAGCCATCCGCATACCTTGTTGATGTGCAAGATTACGAGTTTATGCAGCGCCGACTTGAGCTGCTTGAGGGGCTCTCGCGGGGAGAGCGTGCGGTACTTGAGGGAAGAACGTACAGCCAAAGTGAGGCCAGGGAGAAAATGAGTAAATGGCTGAAGTAATCTGGACAGAGCCCGCCCTTCAAGAATTGGATGCCATTGCTGAGTACATCGCTCTGGATAATCATGCTGCAGCAAGTCATCTGGTCCAAAAAATTTTCGACAAGACCGAGCGTTTGGAGAATTATCCCCAATCCGGGCGGATTCCTCCCGAGCTACCTAATTCGGTATACAGGGAGTTAGTGGTTCAACCGTGTCGCATTTTCTATCGTGAGGATGGGAAGCGTGTTCTCATCCTCTATGTCATGCGAGAGGAGCGGCAGCTCCGGGCTTACATGCTTGGAAACAGCTAACCAGGCGCGTCACTCGAGTGCCTTTGTCTCCGCATCGCGACATCAAAGTCACCGGTGCGCTTCGGCGTTACATTTTCTTTACCGCACCGGTTAACTGGTGCTATTAATGACGGCTGTGCCACTTTGGAGTATGCATCATGCAAGTAAAGTTTTCAGAAGACGTTGTCCCTCTCTCAGACCTAAAGATTAACCCTGGAAAGGTGGTTAGCCGAGCTCAGAGTACACACCGCCCAATCTTGCTTACGAGCCGAGGTCGTGGAGTAGCTGTTGTTCAAGGGCTTGAGGAGTTTGAGAAAACTGCTGAGGAACTCCGATTCGTTAAAGCGGTGGCACAGGGTCTCATGGATGTTCGCGAGGGCAATACTGTTTCTCTAGCTGATGCGAAGAAAACCCTAGGCATTAACTAAATGGAACTGCGCGTCGCACAGTCTGCTCTTGAGGATTTGCAAGCTATTCAAGAACACTACATCGAAGAGAGCGTGCCGCATATCGGTGATGGGTATGTGACCGCCATTCTGGAGCAAGCTGAAATGCTGTGCGACACCCTGATGCTGGCCGGATTGTCCCCGAGTTTGGTTTGAACCATATTCGAGAGTTAATCCATTCGCCATTTCGAGTTGTCTACCTGAGACAAGAAACCGACGTTGTGCTCATTCGAGTTTGGAGAAGTGAGAGACAACTTGAGCTACCAGAGAGCTGATATAACAAGCGGCTGTTGTCGGACACGCCTACGCTGCGCCCCAAATGTAGTAGTTCAATAACCCCGGACACTTGATAAGGCGACTCTCACCTCCACAGCTTACCTCCAGTCCGCCGCTGATTGAATCGCGCTGGATTTGCTCTTAACCTTCTCTTAACCCCACCTTAACCTTGGCTGCTCTAGCATGGCCGACCAGATTCCCGCGGAGTATCTTTTATGCCTTTTCCGGCATTCCCGTTGCCCCTGATTCCACGAACAGCCCGGCTGCTACCTGTCATGTTACTGGCGGGGTGTGCCAGTTTGTCTGGCGAGCAGCAAGCGGTACAGCAAACCTTGATGGATGAACAGGCCAGCGTTCAGCAGTGGCAAGCCACTCCCGTGACTTCTGTGGCAGGGGAGGAAGCGGTCGAGTCCAACAGTCTGCTGGCGCTACTGCCAGATGAGCAGTTAACCCAACTGGTCAAACAAAGCCTGGCCGCCAATCCCGGATTGCAGCAAACCTGGCTGACGTTGCAGGTTTTGCGTAGCAGCCAGCTTGGTGTGGAAGCCAATCAGTTACCGGAAGCCGATCTGTCCTTGTCTGGCAGTCGTAGCGAAGACGATGGCAACAGCTTTACCACTGAGCTATCGGTCAGCTGGGAGCTGGATTTATGGGCCAGGCTTGCCGATAGCAGCTCGGCGGCGGCGGCGGATGTGGCCGAGCAGCTGGCGTTATACCAGTCGGCCCGAGACACACAGGTGGCGGAGGTGATGTCGTCCTGGTTGCAACTGATCCAGCTGAACAACGCCATTCAGGTGCAGGCGTTATTGCTGGATTCGCTGCGCAAAAATGAAGACGCCATTATCCAGCGTTATCGTCGGGGGGTGGGCGATCTGGATGACCTCGACAGTGCCCGTTCCTCATTGGCCAGTGCCGAGTCGACCCAGGCGGATAACTACTACCAGTTAGCGGCGGCCAAACGCAGTCTGCGCACCTTGCTGGGACGTGTAACGGATACCGCCGAGGATGACGCGGAAGTACCGATTCCGGCAGATTATCCTGCGGTGTTATTGCCACTGGTGGAGCTGCCGGAGCAGACGCTGGCGCGTCGGCCGGATTTGCAGGCCGCCTGGCAGGCGCTGCAAGCCGCCGATTTGCGTACCCAGGTTGCCTATAAGGATATGTTGCCTTCCCTGAGCATTTCTGCGGCTCTGTCGGATACCGCGACGTCGCCGTCCTCTTCTTTGTTGACAGATCCGGTCTGGAGTCTGCTGGGACAGCTTACCGCGCCTTTGTTTCGGGGTGGGGAGTTAAAAGCGGCGGCTCGTACCGCTGAATTGAATGCTGCGGTGGCGGCCCAGTCCTACCGTGAAACGCTACTGACGGCGGTCGTAGAGGTTGAGAATGCTCTCGATCAGGAGGCTACCCTGGCGCGGCAGCAAGAGGCGATTCAACGTGCGTTAGAGAGCGCCCGCGCCAATGAAACACGTTACGTGCGGCGCTATCGTTCCGGCCTGGTGGATATGCTCGATCTGTTATCGGTACAACAGTCCCGTTACAGCCTGGAAGACACTCTGAATACATTGACTTATCAACGCTTGAGCAACCGCATTACGCTGGGTTTGGCACTGGGATTACCGGGTACCGTAACCCTGGAGAACCTCACCGCATCACCTGCCCAAGCGGTATCCGAATCCTTACCTGCATCTTCATCTGACTTATCTGCGGAGACCCTCTGATATGAGCGCTAACCCGTCCATTTCGACTCACACTGGCTGGCGCAAACTGATCTGGCTCGGCCTTGCTGTCGTCTTTTTAGCTGCTGTTGTGGCCTGGAACCAATACCAGATGGCGCAGCAAAATAGCCGCCCAATGCCCGGGCAGGCTGCCGGGAAAGGGGGTGCTCCGGCAGCTGGCGGCCAGCAAGGCGGGGCGGGTGGTCGGCCTGCTGAAGAAGCCGTGGTGGCCGCGTCTGTTCGAGTGGTGGAGGTGACTGCCGCTACGTATCAGGCGGAGTTATCGGGTTATGGATCTGCCGAGGCACATTTTCAGTTAAGCCTGACTGCCCGGGTCGCCGGTAATATTGAGCGTATAACGGATCTGTTCGACAGTGGCCGCCGGGTCGCTCAGGGGGCGGTGCTGGCGACTCTGGAAAACAGTAGCTATCAGGCTGAGGTGGCGGAAGCAGAACAGGACGTTGCCGATGCCCGGCTGGCGTTGCTGGAAGAGCAGCGCGAAGTCGAGCAGGCACTGGATGAATGGCAAGCTGCTGGCCTGTCTGGTGAACCGGACTCACCCTTGTTGCTGCGTGAGCCACAACTGGCCGCCGCGGAAGCTGCGTTAAAAAATGCCGAGGCGGCATTACGCTCAGCGCGCAAACAACTGTCCTGGACTCGAATCACAGCCCCGTTTGATGCCCTGGTTGTTGAGCGTCTGGTCAGCCCGGGAGAATACGTCAGTGCCGGTGGTGATATTGCGACCTTGTACAGTACCGACCGGGTTGAGGTGTCGGTGGCGTTGTCGGAACAGGAATGGGCCATGCTGCCTGGTATAGAGACGTTGCTGGATGGTCAATGGCCGGTAACGCTGACGTCGGTGGAGTCCGATGGGCAGTGGCAAGGGGTGGTGCTGCGGGCCGAGCAGCATATGGACGAAGAGACGCGTCAGCGTGCCTTGATTGTGGCGGTAGAAAAGCCTCTGGATCAACAACCGATGTTACAACCCGGGTTGTTTGTGAAGGTCTCGCTACTGGGTAAATCGGTTGATCAGTTATGGAAATTACCGGCTTCGGCCTTGAGCCAGCGTGGCGAAATCTGGCTGGTGAATGACCGCGATCTGTTGGAAAAATACGTCGCGGATACCCTGTTCAGCGATGCCAACTTTATTTATACCTCTGTGCCGGAAGGGTTGAGTGGAACGCATAAGGTGGTGGTGCAACCCCTGTCGAGTTATGTCGAAAAAAGCTTGGTCAAGCCGGTTGTGTTGACGCTGGGCAAGACCGGAATTGTCGACGCCCAGACCGAGGAAACAACGTATGAGTAACCTCAGCAAGCCATCGTCAGGAGGGATTATCGGCTGGTTTGCCTGTAATCCGGTGGCGGCCAACTTGTTGCTGGGGTTGGTGATTATTCTCGGGGTGTTGCAGGTCACTGAGCTGCGCAAGGAGGCGTTCCCCAGTCTGGAACCGAATGAAGTCACGGTGTCCGTGAGCTACAGCAGTGGTTCGGCGGTACAGTCTGAGGAAGGGGTTGCGATCAAGATCGAAGAAGCGCTGGAAGGCGTGATCGGTATCGATAGCGTTACCTCAACGTCCACCGGCAGCAGCGTCAGCGTGACCGTTGAGCGTAAATCCGATTACGACCTGGATACCCTGTTGCGGGATGTGCGTGCCGAAGTCGACAGTATTTCGACTTTTCCGGCCGATGCCAAAAATCCGGTGATTGCCAAGGCGCAGCGGGAAGAACATGCGCTCTGGCTGCAATTTTATGGGGATGTGGATCGCCACACCTTGCAGCAACTGGGTACCGAACTGAAATCCGATTTGTTGGCGCGTACTGAGATCAGCAGTGTGTCGAAGTCGGGTTGGCGTGATCCGCAAATGGTGATCGAAATCGATGAGGGACGCTTGCAAGCCTATGGCTTGAGCTTGTCGGATGTGGAAGATGCGGTCAATTCCGGCTCGGCCACCAGCATGACCGCCGTATTAAAGAGCAAGAACCTGTATTTGCAATTACAAGCCTCGGAGCAGGCTTACGATGTTACCGATTTTGAGCAATTGCCGCTGATCAGCCTCGACAGTGGTCGTCAGCTGTTATTGGGCGATGTGGCTCGGGTACGGGATACCTATGATGAAGACACGGTGGTGTTATCGCGCTTTCAGGGGCAGAACAGTATTGCCTTGCAGGTGATTACGACGGGTCAGGATGATATTTCCGACTCGGTGATCGCCGCCCGTGCGGTGGTGGAAGAGTGGCAGCAAAGTGGCCGCATTCCAGACTCGGTGCAGTTGGAAACCTGGTATGACCGCAGTGAATCGATCAACAGCCGGTTGGCCTTGCTGGTCAAAAACGCCGTGACTGGTGTGTTGATGGTGTTTGTACTGCTGGCGCTGTTTTTGAACGTCAGTGTTGCCTTTTGGGTTGCCATGGGGCTGCCGTTTATTTTCTTCGGCACCATGTACTTTATGGGTGATGGCTGGGCCGGGATGTCGCTGAATTCGTTTACCACCTTCGGTTTTATCATGGCACTGGGGATCGTGGTCGATGATGCGGTGGTGGTGGGAGAAAGTGTCTATACCGAGCGAAGTCGGCACGGCGATACCATGAAAAATACCATCGCCGGTACCATGCGAGTGGCTATTCCGACCATGTTCGGGGTATTTACCACGGTGGCGGCATTTTATTCGTTATCCCATATCGAAGGTCGCCTGGGGCAGGTCTACAGCCAGTTTGCCGGCGTCGTCACCATCTGTCTGTTGCTGTCGCTGGTGGAGTCGAAGCTGATCTTGCCAGCGCATTTGGCGCATCTGAATACCCACAAACGGCCACGCCGTCATCTGTTGGCTCGCGCCTGGGGCCGGGTTCAGCACGGCTGTGACTCCGGGTTGCAGTGGTTTAGCGAGCGCCTGTATCGCCCATTGATTGATACCGCGCTGGCGCAGCGTTATGCCGTACTGGTGGTATTTGCGGCCTTGTTTGTGCTGGTGGTGGGGATGCCGTTTACCGGAGCGGTGCGGGTCAGCTTTTTCCCGGATGTGGAAGGCGATACCGTGCGGGCCTCGCTGTCGATGGAACAGGATGCCAGCTACGGCCTGACCCACAGCCATTTGCTGACGCTGGAGCAGCAGGCTTATGAGATTGACCAGCGGCTGGGGGGCGGCGGGATTGCCAATCTGCAAGTGATGTCCAGTGCTGACCAGTCCGGCTCCCTGACGATTGAACTGGCTGCCGATGCGCCGTACCGGATCACCGAGTTTACTCGTCAATGGAAGGCCTTGGCCGGGATGCCGGAAGGGGTCAAAACCCTGCGTATCCAGAGCCGTCGCGAGTCGATATCCGCCTTGCGGGTGGAATTGCGCGCCAGTGCCGATGATGTGCTGGAAGGGGCCGGTGTTGCGTTTCGTACCAGTCTGGCGGCGATTCCCGGTGTCAGTGGCGTCGAAGACAATCTGGACCCGACCCAGCCACAAGTCAGCCTGTCGCTGAATGCCCAGGGTGAGGCTCTGGGCCTGACCACTTCGATGCTGGCGCAGCAGATACTGCAGGCTTTCAGTGGCCAGGTGGTGCAACGTTACCAGCGTGGCAGTGATGAAATTGAAGTGACGGTACGTTATCCGTTGACGGATCGTCAGAATCCAGCCGATGTACTGAGTGCCCGGGTACGGACGGACGATGGCACCGTGGTACCGCTGGCGGCTGTGGCGACCATTAGCTATGGCTATTCCCGCGATACCATTACGCGTATTGATGGCAAGCGGGCGGTCTACCTGACCGCTGATGTCGACAAGGATATTCTGTCGGCGACGGAGCTGGTCAGCTTGCTGAAGCGTGATGTTGCCCCACAGCTGGAAAAACAGTATCCGGGGCTGGATATACATTTTGCCGGTGAGGCAGAAGAGCAGGCCACCACCCAGTCGAGCATGACGGCGCTGTTTATTGTGGCCATGCTGGTGATTTACATTTTGCTGGCCGTGCCGCTGCAGTCGTATTTTCAGCCGCTGATTATTATGGTGGCGATTCCATTTGGCATTATGGGAGCGATTCTGGGGCACTGGATGACCGGCCTGTCGCTCACCATTCAGTCGTTTTTTGGCATTATCGCCCTGAGTGGGGTCGTGGTGAATGACAGCCTGTTGCTGGTGTCCCGCTTTAATGAGCTGAAGCCGGATGCGGCGCATTTCAACAGCGCGATCAGTCTGGCCTGCCGGGATCGTTTGCGGGCGGTATTGCTCACCTCGGTGACGACCTTTGCGGGTCTGGCGCCGTTGCTGGGGGAAACCGACCGGCAGGCGCAGTTCCTGATTCCGGCGGCGGTGTCGTTGGGTTACGGTATTTTGTTTGCTACCGTGATTACTCTGATTCTGATTCCAGCCTTGTTGGCGGTGCAGCATGATGTGATTGATCTGCTGGCGGCCTTGCGGCAACGGCTCGGATGGCAGTCTGACGATAAGAATGCTGCCCCTACCACAGGAGACAAGCCGTGCTGAGCGTGTTACTGGTCGAGGATGATCTCGACCTGGCGGCCACTCTGGTTGATTACCTGTTGCTGGAAGATATCCAGTGCGATCACGCCAGCAATGGTGTGGCCGGGCTGACGCTGATGGCAGACAATGAGTATCGCGTGCTGCTGCTGGATCTGAACCTGCCCCGGCTGGATGGCATCAGTATTTGCCAGCGATTACGGCAGTTGGGCAACGATACGCCGATCCTGATGTTGACGGCCCGTGACCAGCTCACCGATAAGCGGGATGGCTTTCAGGCTGGCACCGACGACTATCTGGTCAAGCCGTTTGAAATGAGCGAGCTGGTGATGCGGGTAAAGGCATTGGCTCGCCGTCGTAGTGGCCAGGTGATGCGGCTGGATTGTGGTGATTTGGTGATGGATCTGAGCAGTCGTGTGGTGACACGGGGAGAACGCGAAATTCATCTGTCGCCCACTGGCTGGATCTTGCTGGAAACCCTGCTGCGGGCCTCTCCTGCGGTGGTCAGCCGGCGTCAACTGGCACAAGCGGTCTGGGGCGACGAAGCCCCGGACAGCAACAGCCTTAAAGTACATCTGTTTAATCTGCGCAAGTCTGTGGATGGTCAGGCCGACGTGAACCTGATGCATACCCTGGCGGGGCAGGGGATTGCGCTGCGCGTGCCGGATGTCAGTAACGAGCCATCGTCCTGATGCGTATCAGTCTGAAGTGGTTGTTGATTCTGGCCTTCCTGCTACTGGGGTTACTGCTGACGGTGGGTTATTCGATGCTCAGTGTGCAGTATATGATCCGCGGCATGGATGTGGTGATGGTGCAGGATATGGAACACACGCTAAAGAAGCTGACCTCTGCTACCCATCCTCCTGATGCTGGCGAATACGCCGATTTTTATATTGCGCCGGACTGGGCACAACAGCCCGCGGTGATACAGCGGGTATTTGAACAGGCACCCAAGACGGCGGGTGTACTGTACAAGCGCCGTATTGCCGAACAGGGTGACGAGCACCCCAATATGCACTTTGTGATGCGTTATCGACTGGGCCGGGAAAATGACGGGCGGGACTGGTACATCAGCCGAACCCTGGAACACTCCACCCGGTCGGAACTGGTCAGCACCCAGATTGACAGCAGCCGTCGACGGCTGCATTGGATTCTGGGGTCAACCCTGGTGCTGATCGTGACGATCGCAGTGTTATTGTTCCGTTTTTTATCGCGTCCGGCAGGGCGTTTGCTGGACTGGACACGAGAGCTGGATGCCAGCGAGCTGGCACAACCGGTGCCGGATTTTGGTTATTCGGAGCTGAATGAACTGGCCAGCCTGATGCATGGCAGTTTGACCAGCGTGCAGCAGACGCTGAATCGCGAACAGGCGTTTTTACGCCATGCCAGCCATGAATTACGTACACCGATTGCCGTGGTGCGTAATAACACCGAGCTGTTGCGACGACTGACTGAACGCCACACGCCGCTGGACGACACGCGGGTGCTGGCCACGGTGGCGCGGCTGGAACGGGCGGGTATCACCATGGCCCAGTTGACCGAAACCCT
This sequence comes from Oceanobacter sp. 4_MG-2023, assembly GCF_030689165.1. Lineage (NCBI taxonomy): Bacteria > Pseudomonadati > Pseudomonadota > Gammaproteobacteria > Oceanospirillales > Oceanospirillaceae > Oceanobacter > Oceanobacter sp. 4_MG-2023. The sequence continues at coordinate 15,369 of NZ_JAUYVV010000024.1, forward strand.
GTTGTGGCTGAGCCGGGATGATATCGCCAGTTTGCCGGTGCGGCAGATTGCGCCTAGCGACTTGTTGCTGCAACTGGTGGATGAGCTGACCTTTTTGCTGAACAACAAAACGATCGAACTGGTGGTGGAAACCGATACCGACTGGCAGACCCCTCTGCCGGAAACTCCGCTGCGGATTGTGCTGGGGAATATTATTCGCAATGCCTTCCAGCACACCTGGGAAGGCCGCGTGGAAATTTATCAGCAAGGCAGCCGGATTGTGGTGAATAACTACGACAGCACAATGCCGGGCGAAAATACCTTGCTCGCCAGCCAGAATGCCGCTGACAGCGGTCAATATGACCAGGGCTTCGGGCTGGGATTGCAGCTGACCCGGCAATTGACGAAGCGATTGAACTGGGACTATCACAACCATGCCGAAGCGGATGGTCATCGGGTTATTCTGGATATTGGCGCCGGCGATGGACCGTCACAGCCCAGCTGACCGGCCATGTGCCTGAGTGGCTAATTTGCGAGCAGGCCTCGACCGGGCCTGCTTCTCTGGCATAATCAGCCGATCATGTTAAAGGCTGGTACTTATGTCTCTACAACCCGATGCCATACTGATCCGACGTGCGGCCATGGCCTCCATTGCCACAGCGGTGATACTGCTGGTGGCCAAACTCGGTGCCTGGAGCGTCAGTGACTCGACCAGTGTGCTGTCGTCGCTGCTGGACTCCCTGATGGATATCGCCGCTTCTGTGGTGAATTTTTTTGCCATCCGTTATGCCCTGATGCCTGCGGATGATGAGCATCCCTTTGGTCACAGCAAGGCCGAAGGTCTGGCAGCACTGGTGCAGTCGGCCTTTATTCTGGGGTCGGTGGTCGCGTTATTGCTGCACGTCACCGATCGTCTGCTGGACCCTCAGCCGCTCAAGGCGTTGGGTGAAAGCATCGGCGTGATGTTGTTTTCGACCGCACTGACCACGGCGCTGGTGCTGTATCAACGCTGGGTCGTCCGCAAGACCGGCTCGCTCGCAGTAAAAGCGGATTCCGCTCATTATTACGGCGATATTCTCACCAGTCTGGCGGTCGTGGTTGCGCTGCTTGGGGCCTGGTTTGGCCAGTATTGGCTCGACCCGGTGATTGCGCTGGTGATTGCGCTGGTATTGGTGCGCAGTGTGTATGAAATCATCCAGGAGGCGCTGGTGGTGCTGATGGATCAGGCCATGCCAGAAGCAGAAGAGACGGAGTTGCATCAGTTGATCAAGGGCGTTGATGGCGTGCGTGGTTTTCATGATATGAAAACCCGTCAGGCCGGTGCCGTGCAGTTTATCCAATTTCATCTGGATATGGATGGCGACCAGACACTGAACCGTGCCCATGCCATTGGTGATCAGGTCGAGGCGGCGATTCTGGCGCGTTTCCCCCGTGCCGAGGTGCTTATTCATCATGACCCGGTCTGACCGGGCCAGCTGGGCCGGGAGTATTGCCATTGCCGCTCTCAGCCTGCAGCTTGTACCGGCGCAGGCACTTACAACGGAGCCTTATCTCCGCGCTGGCCAGGAAGCCTTGCAAGTGGAAGAAACGGATACCGTCGAGCCCTCTTATGAGTCAGAAACCCTGATTTCAGGGGAGATGGTGGAGCGCTCACGGGAATGGCTGGCCAACCATCTGGACAATTTGTCGGGCGGTCTGGACAGCTTTTTTGTTGATACCTTTTTCAGTGAAGATATTTTTGACGATGACGTCAAGGGCAGCCGGGCCAAACTGTCGCTTTATACTCGCCGGGAGCTGGGCGATCCGGTGGATTACAAATTTGGTATCAGTGTCAATCTGGAGCTGCCACACATCAGTGAACGGCTGAACCTGTTGCTGGAATCGGAAGAAGAAGAAGCGCGGGAAGCGGACCCGCTGGAAAGTATCGAAAACAATAATTATTCGGCCGCCTTGCGGTTTATTCTGCAGGAAAGCGAACGCTGGAAAACCAATATTGATGCCGGTATCCGCTGGGGATTACCCCCGGACCCGTTTGTCCGTCTCCGGGCCAGGCGTTACAGCTACTTTGCTGAATGGGAAATGAAAGCGACCCAGAACTTTTCGTATTTTGCCAGCGAAGGCTGGGGCGAATACACCAGCGTACAGATGAACTACCCACTCAATATCGAAAAATTGTTTCGGGTGAATGCCAAAGCCAGTTATTTGCTTAACGATGATTACTTCAAGCTGTCTTACAGTGGTGGCTTGTATCACGAACTCAGCCAGCGTGCCGCGCTGGGTTACGTTGCCGGTGCCAGTGGTGATACAGAAGCCAGCGCCAGTTTCTACAATTACAGCGTCAGTGTCCGGTATCGCCGCCAGATTTATCAGGACTGGGTCTTTGCCGAACTGGCCCCGGAACTGGTGTGGGAGCGGGACAAGGATTACGAAACCACGCCGGTGATCATGTTCCGGATCGAGAGCGTGATTTCCAAATAACGCAGCCAGCAATCAAAAATCCCACTGATAGCCCGAAGACAGGTCGATGCGAGGCGTGTCGTCGAGGTAATACCCTCTATTCTGCAGTTCATCAATCCGGTCATCAGCGGCGCTGCTGGTGATATACAACAAGTCTATGCCCCAGCCTTGATAACCGGCGCGGGTACCCCAGCCGATACCCAGCGTCAGGCCATTAAAGGATTCATAATCGCTTTTGCAGTAGTAGCCATTGCAGGTACTGATCTCCTGCACCGTATTGGTACCGTAGAGCACAGTCAGACGCCAGTCACGATGATTCGAAAAAGCCGTGGAAGGATAGACGCGTGCCCCGACTTCCCATCCTGCTCCATCCTGGTTAAGACCCAGAGCCGCCAATGTATCGATATGGTCGTGGAGCTGATAGGAGAGATTTGTTCCCAGACTGCCTCCGTATGGGGTTCCCAACCCGAGACCGAAGGACAGGTCATCGGCGAGCACGGCAGGAGTCGCAGTCAGAGCCGCGATGGCGATCAGTAGAGTTGGAGAAGAAACAGGTGTCACAATTCAGATCCTTGAAAAGACGGAATGGCGGAATCCATAGTCTGTTGTAAGGCCCAAAGAAAAACAACTGGCTGTCGGTGTCGGTGGTGTGGCGGGAGTAGAGGAGCTGCCATGGCAACCATGGCTGTGCTCCTCTTGCTACGACGGCTTACTTGTCGAAGAAGCCATCAAACAGGGGCGAGGTCAGATAACGCTCACCGGAGTCAGGCAGGATTACCACGATTTTCTTGTCTTTAAACGCGTCTTCAGCGGCCAGGCGCAAGGCTGCGACCATGGCGGCACCACAGGAAATACCGGCCAGAATTCCTTCTCCCGACATCAGTTTGTGGGCCATGGCCATGGCTTCGTCATTATCGACGGCTTCAACCCGGTCGAGGATATCCAGGTCCAGATTGCCTGGAATAAAGTTGGCGCCAATTCCCTGGATTTTATGTGGGCCAGGGGTCAGGTCTTCCCCTTTCAGCTTCTGGGCAATAATGGCAGAAGCCGAAGGTTCCACCGCTACCGAGGTAATGGCTTTCTGGCTTTTGAGGTAGCGGGAGATACCGGAAATGGTACCGCCAGTACCAACACCCGCCACCACAACATCCACTTCACCATCAGTGTCACGCCAGATTTCCGGGCCGGTGGTTTGTTCATGAATCGCCGGGTTGGCCGGGTTATTGAACTGTTGCAGCATGATGCGGTTTTCTGGTGCTTCGGCCAGCAGTTCGGCAGCCTTGTCGACGGCACCTTGCATCCCTTTTGGACCTTCGGTCAGTACCAGATTGGCACCCAGTGCCATCATGACTTTGCGACGTTCCATGCTCATGGTTTCCGGCATGGTCAGCGTGACCTTGTAGCCCCGGGCAGCACCGACATAAGCCAGTGCAATCCCGGTATTACCACTGGTTGGCTCAACGATTTCCATACCGGGTTTCAGAGTGCCGTCTTTTTCGGCTTGCCAGATCATGTTGGCACCAATACGACATTTGACGGACTGGGCCGGGTTGCGGCTTTCCAGTTTGGCGTATACGTGCGGGTGATCGGTCAGGGTACGAATACGTACCAACGGGGTGTTACCGATCGATTGACTGACATCTTCAAACACATTCATTGCATAAGCTCCTTGTTCATTCAGTAGCGGTGACCGCAGCATAGGTGCCGATGGGTTTGTCTGGCAATGGCTGTTCGCGGTTCTGACGCGCAGTTCTGCTGCTGTACCGTGACCAGGTCTGTCCGTCAGACATGGGAAACGTTCATTTTACCGGTCTTCCCGGTGATGGCCTGGGTAATGGTGTGGGTGATTAGTCAGAGGCGTTTGGTGGGCGATGAGACAGGTATTCCAGCGTGTCATCCTTGTCGAGCCACAATTCATGTACCCATTGCTGAAAGCGGTTACGGAAGTCGATGTCGTTCTGGTAGTCACCGCTGGACAGTCCGGCCGGGATGGGGATCTGGCGGATAATGACCTGGCAGCGTCGCATCTTGCCACTGAGAAATGACCAGAATGTGGGTACGCCATCAGGATAATGAATGGTGACATCAATCAGAGAATGGAAATTGTCTCCCATAATATTCATGGCAAACGCCATGCCGCCAGCGCGAGGTTGCAGTAGGTGGCGGTAGGGTGAGCGTTGTTGTTGCTGTTTGTCCGGGCAAAAACGGGTGCCTTCAAGAAAATTCATCACGCTGGTGGGAAGGTGCTGGAATTTTTCGCAGGAGCGGCGGGTGGTTTCCAGGTCCTGACCGCGTTTTTCTGGATGGCGGGCCAGGTAAGCCTTGCTGTAGCGTTTCATGAATGGAAAATCGAGGGCCCACCAGACGACTCCCATAATCGGTACCCAGATCAGCTCTTGCTTGAGAAAAAACTTGAGCAGCGGAATACGGCCGTTCAAACAATGTTGTAGCACCAGGATATCTACCCAGCTCTGGTGATTGCTGACAACAAAATACCAGCCATCAGAATCGAGCTGTGATGGCCGTTCTATGTGCCAGTCCATTGCCTGGGTCAGTTTCATCCAAAGGGAGTTGCCAGAAATCCAGCGGTTGGCACAGCCATCGATCAGGGGGCTGATCACGGATCGCAGTGCCGGAATGGGCAGCAGCAATTTCAGCAGGGCCAGGACGATCAATAAGGGTGCCCAAAACAGGGTATTGATGATCAGCAACAGGCTGGCAGCCAGTCCGGTCAGAAGTGCGGTCATATGATATGAGCTTTTTTCGCTATCGTTATGGAAAGTCGGAATTCAATATCGAGCTGCATAAAACCCTACCGGTTTGTGTGGGTCAAGCCGGGAAAGTGGCTTCCGGTGCCGGTAACAACCCATTGCCAGTCAATGAGTCAGGTTATTCAGGATAAGTTTGAGAAGGGTCTCAGCACTTTGGCGTGAATTGTCCGATTGTCTACTGAAATCGAATTTCAGGCCATAGAGAAAGTCACGTCCTTGAGGGGATTTTTGAATCACCTCTGCGGTTACTTGCTGCAAGCTGTGGTGGCGGTTGCCCAGCGAGATCAGCAGGTGTTGTCCGATGCGAAGTTTCAGGGGCGACAGAATCGATACGCCTCCCAGGGTGATTTCCAGTGCCATGGCATGATGGGGGGCTTGCCATTGACCCAGCCAGCTACGCTGATACAGCTCCAGCTTGAGTGGAGCTGCATCATAGCGTTGACTGAAATGACGTTCAGTCACACTCACATCAGTCTTCCTGTGTGTTGGCCTTGAGGTCGGTCTGGACATCCGGGTCGAGCTGATCAATCTTGTTAAAGCTGATCATGCTGCGGATTTCCTTGATGTACTCGTGGCCGCGTTCGGAATAGCCTTCCAGACCACCGGCCAGATTGATGCCGGTCGGATAACCCTGGGTCGCCATTTCGGTATTACGCAAATCGCGCAATTTCTGATAGGTCGGATGGCTGTTCAGGTTGCGGATATAGCTTTCGACGGATTCCAGCGGATCATCAAATTTGGCCACTTCATGACCAGCGCCATCATTACGCTGGCTCGGCACAATGCCGCAGCCTTTGGAGAAACACCATTGGCCAAAAAAGTTATTACCCTGACGAGCAAAACGAGAGGTGCCCCAGGCGCTCTCATTGGCCCCTTGTGCCAGTACCAGTGACGGTGGAATAACCTGGACGCGTTTTAGCAGGCTGGCTTTCTGGTCGCTGGTCGACAGTGTGTCGTCGACCCGGTATTTCTCAACCAGAGCGCTGATAGCCGGGCTTGCAGCGCTGTTACCATCCCATTGTTTGATGATGTCACGTTCTTTGAGGACGTTGGCATTGGCGTGCTTGACCAGCTTCAGCATGTAGCCAAAAAAGGCTTCTTTTTTCTGTTTGACGTCGGTGTAGCTGGCAAAGTCAGGCAAGGTAACCGTGCCGGTATGTTCTGGCTCAGCCGGTGACTGAACGGCCTTGACGGTTTGCGGAGCGACTTCGACCGTTGGCATTTCGGATTCTGGCGCCGCTTCGGATGCCGCTGACTCGGGCTGTGCTTCCGGTGTTGGTGCCGGTTCTTGTGGCTGTGTTTGTTCTTGTGCTTGCTCTTGCGGCTGTACTGGCTCTGGTGCAGCCGGCTCAGCGGGTTGGTCACAGCCCGTCAGTACCAGTGCCACCGTGGTGGCCAGTACACTCAGTGGCAGTAAAGGCAGAGAGGTCCGTGAAGTCGTTGGTCGCGACATGTGTTGCTCCTTGGTCACAATGATTGGTTTGCAGTGTATATGAGGATGGGGTTTGACCTCAAAAAATAACCGATGGATCAGGCTTTCTGATTCGGCACAGTAACGGTAGTGCTCATTTCTGCTATTTTTATGTCGCAGTGTGTCTGGTTTGTCCTTTATGGTGACTCATTGTCAGTATTGATTCACAGCCCCCGGTGTCTCTGAATATGAATAAATCCCTGACTGTTTTGATCGCCTCTGCCAGCCCGTCTGATCAGACCCTGCTGGCGTCTGTATTGCCCGCTACCAGTGATGTGATGTCTTTGAACTCACTGGCGCAGCTGGAAGCGTGTTTGCTGCAATTTGGGCGTTACCCCTCGTTGTTGATTCTGGCGATGGATCTGCCGGGACTGGACTTCGCTGCTTTTATGGCACAGCGGGCCGAAGACCCCTTGTACCGGTATATGGAAGTGGTCGCGGTAGGCGCAGCGAGTGTTGATCAGGAAATTATGGCGCTGGATGCTGGTGCTGCACTTTATCTCAAGCAACCGTTACAGGTACCGCTGGTAGCCGCCCGGCTGGGCGTACTGGAGCGACAGTATCAGCGTATACGGCAGCTGAAAGCCCTGTCCATGACTGATGGGTTAACCGGAATTGCCAATCGGCGGCGGTTTGATGAGTTTTTACTGGCGGAGTGGCGTCGGGCGCAACGACAGCAAAGTAATCTGGCGGTGATGATGGTGGATGTGGATGCCTTCAAGGCGTTTAACGATCGATACGGCCATGTACAAGGGGATGAGGCCTTGCGTCAGGTGGCCAGGGCACTGGACGACAGCGTCAATCGTTCCCACGATCTGGTTGCCCGCTACGGTGGTGAAGAATTTTCTATTGTACTGCCGTTGATCGAGCCGGAAGGGGTCGCGATTGTTGCGCAGCGAATGCTGGCAGCGGTGGCTGCCTTACGGCTGGAGAATAAAGGATCACCCGCAGGGCCATGGCTCAGTATCAGTATTGGCAGTGGCTGGTTTCAACCCATGATGAGTGACCCGGTTACCATGGCCATTGAGGTCGCTGACAAGGCTTTGTACCAGGCCAAAAACACTGGTCGTGCCCGCCATCAGGCAGTTGCGTTACCCCGCTAGTCTGCCGCTTGATGGCGAGCCGCGATCAGTTCTGACCGTCGGTTTTGGTGAAGTGGCGCAGGTAACGTTGGTTGATGTTGTCGCGGCTCAGCAAAATCAGGGCATCGGCGACATTAAAGTCTTTATCCAGACAGGGTTCGCCACAAACCTTGACACCAATGCGCAAATACGCCTTTAACAGCGGTGGCACCAGCCTGGCACCATCCATCTCAACGTCGATGCTGGGCATATGGACGCGGGGTTCGGCGCGGGCATCGGCTGCCGAGAAATGCTTGTCTCGCAGGTAATTGATGATGGCGATGGCACGTGCATAACCGTCATTAAGCGAGATACTGGCACAGCCCATCAGGTAATCAATCTGGTGAGCCGACATAAACTGGGCAATCCCTGACCATAACAAGCCAATCACCGCACCGCTGCGAAAATCAGGATCAACACAGGTACGGCCAATTTCCATATAACGGTAACCGGGTTTGACGATGTTGCTGAGGTCAAATTCGGTGGCGGAGTAGAACCCGCCCGCCTGCTCTGCCAACTCATTGGTGAGGATACGACTGTAACCCACCACCCGGTCGTTATTGACATCTTTCACAATCAGGTGCAGGCAAATATCGTCAAAATGGTCACGGTCGATACCCGCTTCACCACTATCGATATTGGCTCCCATTCCTTCGGCAAACACTCGGTAGCGCAGCGCCAGTGCCTGACGGATTTCAGCGGGGTCCTGGGTAACTCGGGCCACGAGGGGGGAGTCGCTGCTGATGGCTATCTGGGAGGCAGTGGCTTGCTGCATAGTGACACCTGATGGTTGAGTTAATCCGGCCAAATTTACGGCTTGGGTATGACATTTGGGTGACATATCCGACATTCGTTCCAAGGGGTGTGATGGTATTGGGAGTCATGCCATTCGTGAATCATTTATGACAAAAATATTTCAAAACTGAGACGCCTTAGAGGTTGGACAGAGGCAACGGAGACGTTATACACGACGGAATCGGCGTATGGGTCAGAATGCAGACTTTGAAGGAGTAACGAGGCCGGAGTTCCTTGGCGGGTGCGGAATATCGGCCAGAGGGGCTTACCAGTCGGCCAGACGAGTCCGTAACCAGAGGCCTGGCAAGGTGCTCAGCCCTTGATCGGCAAAACGGACGGCGCCGTTTTTATCGATAACGTAATAACTGGGATATCCTTGAATATTCAACTTTTTGGCCGTTGCCGGATCACCCAGCAGCGTGGTGCCGGCGTAACCAACGGATTGGACCATATCGGTCACTTCTGACTTTTGGCGCCAATCCAGAGCGATGGCAATAATACGAATATTGTCGCTTTCGACCCATGGCAGGGTCGGCATACTGACCCGGCAAACACTGCACCAGGGCGCAAACAAATACACCAGCGTGGTCTGGGGTGGCTGGGTGGTATCCGGGAACGGTACGGGTTGCCCGTGCAGGTCAGACAGGTAAATGTCGGGGAACGGGGTATTCCGGTCGAGCAGGTGACGGCCGAGCCATTGGCTGAGCAAGGTCATCACCACCACCATCAATAACAGTTCCAGCCCCCAGCGTTGCCACCGGGGCCTGGCCTGATAGTTTTGTCGCCAGCGGGATTCAGATCGCTTTGGAGAAGCGTTGTTGCTCATGTTGGTAAATATACTCGTCAAATGCCATGCAGGCATTACGCACCAATAGCTGGCCTTTGTCACGAATGGATACACCATCGGCGCTAATACTGACCAGACCATCGTTCACCATGGGCTCCAGGCGTTGCAGCGAAGACAGCAGATAATCATGGCTGTTAATGTTGAATTCAGCGTCGATGGTGCTGAAGTCGACCCGCAGGTGACAGAGTAATTCGCTGATAACCCGACGGCGGATCTGGTCATCGCGGGTGACCTGGCAGCATTTGCTGGATGGCAGTTGCTGGTTGTCGAGGGCGGCGCAGTAGTCATCCATACGTACCTGGTTTTGCAGGTAATAATCGCCAATCTGACTGATGGAAGAGACACCAAAACCCAGCAGGTCACAGTCACCATGAGTGGTGTAACCCTGGAAGTTGCGGTGCAAGCTACCATTGGCCTGAGCCAGTGCCAGCTCGTCATTCGGGCGGGCAAAGTGATCCATACCGATATAGTGATAGCCAGCGGCAGTCAGGCGCTGGATGCAGTGCCCGAGAATGGTCAGCTTTTCCTGAGCGGAGGGCAGATCGTCGGCATTGATGCGACGCTGTGGTTTGAAGCGTTCAGGCAAATGAGCGTAATTGAACACGGACAAACGATCCGGGTTTAACTCGATCATGGTGTCCAGCGTCTGGTCAAAGCTGTCACGGGTTTGGTGTGGCAGACCATAGATCAGATCAATATTGATGGAGCGGAAACCCAGTGCCCGTGCTTCCGACATAACCGACCGGATCATGGCTTCAGGCTGCAGGCGGTTAACCGCTTGCTGGACGTCGGGCTGTAAATCCTGCACCCCATAACTGAGGCGATTAAAGCCCAGTTGGCGCAACAGCGTCAGGGTACCGGGGCGCAGTTCGCGCGGGTCGATCTCGATGGAATAGTCCGCGTCTTCAGCATCACTGAACTCGAATGTTTCGCGCAGGAAAGTCACCAGATCCTGCAGTTGCTCATCACTGAGAAAGGTGGGCGTGCCACCGCCCAGATGCAGCTGTTCGACAGGGGCCAGGCGACCGTTATTCGCGCTGGCCAGCAGCGCATGTTTACGGCGGATTTCTGCCTTGAGATAGTCGAGGTAAGGGGCTGCCCGGCTCATGTCCTTGGTCACAATCTTGTTGCAACCACAGTAGTAGCAAACGTGACGACAGAAGGGGATATGCAGGTACAGGGACAGCGGCCGCTGTGGATCACGCCTGGCATAGGCTTCACGTTCGAGAGTGTCGTTTTCGAGCGGCAAGAACTCCACAGCCGTCGGATAGGAGGTATAGCGTGGCCCCGGGCGATTGTAGCGCTGGATCAGCAGGGGATCCCAGGAGACGGTGTGATTCATGCTGAAGTTACCTCGTGATGGCTGGCGGTCTGCAGGGAGGGTGGTCATCGGGTGTGTGACTGGCTGGCAAGCACCGGTGTGGCATGCTGTCGCATCATCAGCCCAACAGCCTGACCCAAGGCAGTGCAGTAAACTGTTACATGAACGAATGATAAATAAGTTGGCAAGCGCTTGAATTGCCTTGTATCAATAGAAGAACGGAGTCAGGTCGTTATGCTTGCCGGAGCATCTGTTTCATCGCTGCCCCGCCTAGCCATGCAGAGTCAGATTAATGGCCCCAAGCATGCCAATACGACGTTTCGCTAGTTAGCCTGACTTGATTTGATGTTGGTAGTCGTTAACCTGATGTGTTTGGTACTCGGGTATAAGCTTGAACCCGCCCGTCCTTTTTATAGTAACGACCAGGAGTCGTCATGCCCAAGAAGCCATTTTCAGCGGAAGAAATCGCTCATCAACGTGAGCGCATTATGGATAGTGCTGCTTCCATCATGGCCGATGTCGGTTTTCATTATCTCTCCATGCGTAAATTGGCGGCTGAGTTAGGGATGACAGCCAGCAATATTTATAACTACTTCCCCAGTAAGGAATCCTTGCTGCTGCATATCCGTCGCCGGGGTTTTGAAATGCTGTTCCAGAATACACGACTGGCGCTGATGGATAGCCAGGATGCAGTGGATTCGCTGCATCGTCTGGCCCATCAACTGACCTGTTTTGCCAGAGACTATGCTGGTTATTACCAACTGATGTTTCAGCCGCCACGGATTCGTCCGGGTTCGACAGGGGACGACGATGGAGGTGTCACCCGGCAGCTGGCGCGGCTACTGGACGAATGGCAACACCAGGCCCAGATGTTATTGACGGACGCCATTGACGGCCTGGCACAGCGGACGGACGTCGAGCGTCAGCGAGTGACGCTGTACTTCCTGACAGCGATTCATGGTTTGGTCGACTGTTATCAATATCAGGCCCTGCCACAGCTGCTGGAAGGGGTGGAGCTGATCCCGGAAGATATGGTGCGAACCCATACCGACTGGCTGGTGGAAGCGGTCAAGGTGCGGGTTGTTGATCTCGTCTGAGGCTTGGCCTGACCGGAGCAATGGCAGCTTTATTGCCTGGTGCACAACGTAGAAGAACTGGCAAAATACGGTCAGCCCTGCCAGCAAGAGCAAAGCGGCAGGGCGAAGACCGTATTAACGCAAGCATGAAAAGCATGATAAAACCTGGCTGAAGTCAGGTTTTTCTACAAGCTGGCTGTGTAACTAAAGGAGCGTTGTGGTGGAGTTGAGACATGTTGCAAGCAAGGTTATTCATGGGTTAGAGGTCAGAACCGATAACGCAGCGGAAATGAGTCCTGATAAAGGTAAAATTCCTGCTTTATGGCAAGCATTTGATGAAGCTGTGCCAGTCGATTATAAAAATGGTGAAAGAGTATACGGTGTATATTCCGATTATGAGTCTGACCATACTGGAGAATTTACGGTGCTTGCCGGTTTTGATGGTCAATCACTGCCGCCTGATGTGAGTTTAAAGCAGAGAGTTATTCCAGCGGCCAAATATTTGGTGTTTTCTCACAAGGGAAATATGCCTCAAATAGCTATTGATGCATGGACGGAAATTTGGGAATATTTTTCCAACCCTGATTCTGAATATAAAAGGGTTTATTCAACTGACTTTGAATATTACCCCAGTGCCGATGCAATTGAAGTTCATATAGCCGTGCTATAGCTGTATAGTTGGCACGGGTGTTTGTTGTTCTGTATTAATCATTGTCAGAGCCAGCTGTCGTCGGTTATCTGACGGTCTGGCTTACAGGCAGCAAAACCTGAAATACAGAATTAACAAGCGATTGTGGGTTAAAACGGGCAATCGGAAATAAACAACAGAGAACGAGCAGGTGGCGGGAAAGACTACCTGAAATCAGGTTTTTCTACAGGCTCGTTATGAATGTCTGTACTTTTGGTGATCAGGAATTGATTTTGTTCAAACTTTATTACTACCCAAACAATGCGAGCCTGGCTCCTCATTTTTTACTTCATCACTTAAAAGCAGATTATGAGTTGTTGTTGGTCGATAAGACGTCAAATGCTCAAAAATCTGAAGATTATCTCAGGCTCAACCCTGTAGGGCGAATTCCGACTCTGGTTGTTAATGAGCAGCCCGTTTTTGAAAGTCCGGCCATTTGCATTCACATCTGTGAATTACACCCTGAATCAGATTTGATGCCATCTCCAGGTGATCCGAACCGTCCCTTGTTTTATCAGTGGCTCGCGTTTCTTAATAATACGCTGCAAGCTGAACTTATGGTTCACTATTATCCTCATCGCCATACCAATGATGAAGCTACCATTCCAAATGTTGTAGCGGCCCAGGGCGACAGGGTTGCAGACGCCTTATCAATTATCAACGACCAGCTAGAGGGCAATGAATACTTGCTTGGTGGGACGCTAACAGCATGTGATTATTTTTTGTTTATGCTTGCGGAATGGTCGTTGCCACTGGAAAAATCCCCTCTTGAATTTGAGCATCTGGCTGCTTATTTAAAGCGTCTTTGCTCAAATCCAACTATTAAGGCGGTTTGCGATATTGAAGGTATAGACCTCAAACCCTTTGAGTCGTACTCATAACAATCAATTTAAGGAAGCTCTGAAAAAGCCCATCGATTGCCTGTCTTTATGCCAAACCAGCAATCTAAAACAACCCGATACAGCCCATAATTCCCAGTAAATTGGCAACCCTGATCTGCAATGTTCATCACCATGGCGCCGCTTTTCAGCAGGTGCCAGGTTGTGAACATTCGCGGCGGAGGGTCAGGCTCATAGCTTCATCAACGCCAATGGGCATCTTCATCCCGGACTTTAATTTGTTGCCGTTCTTCGTTTGGTGCCTTTCTTGCGATAGATCAGTTCTGAGGCATCACGCTTTTCCTGCCCGGGTTCCATACCTCTAACCTGAGTGATGCCGGGTGCCTGCGTCGGGAGAGATCCTCCATCCTGATGGCTACTGCGTTTGGCAAAGTAGGAGGTGATATTGCTCCAGGTCTGGCGTGCGTCTCATGAACGAAGCAAATTGGTCGAAGGACCCATCCGGGTCAAGCCACAGTCCACAGGGTTTTTGTATATAATGCGCCCGCTTTTATGCGCAATGGCAATTTCCGGGGTTTGAATGGCAAATCGTTATACCGATAACAGTGTGTCCCTGAGTGCGAGTGAGTTGTACTGCGAGCGTGATGACCGGGTGTTATTCGAGCGTTTGAACCTGACCGTCAAGAATGGTGACTTGCTGCAACTGGCGGGGCCAAACGGTGCCGGGAAAACCACCCTGTTACGATTGCTGGCCGGACTGAACCGGGATTTTGACGGCGATCTGCTCTGGCATGGCGAGCCATTGACCCAGGTGTTTGCCGATTACGCCAGCCAGCGCTTGTATCTCGGCCATCTGGCGGCGCTCAAGCGTGCGCTGACACCGCTGGAAAATCTGCGCTGGCTGGTCAGTCCATGGATGTCCACAGAATCCGCGTCGATGATTACCGATGATGATCTGTGGCAAGCACTGGAATATGTTGAGCTGGGCGGTTATGAAGAAACGCCCTGTAATCAGCTTTCGGCCGGGCAGCAGCGCCGTGTCGGTTTGTCGCGGTTGGCGATTGTGCCCGCGCCGCTATGGATTCTGGATGAACCCTTTACCGCTCTGGATGTTGCTGGGGTGGCCTGGTTGGAAGCCCGCATTCAACAGCATGTTGCCCGCAACGGTGCGGTCATTATTACCAGTCACCATGCGTTGCAGAATATTCCGTCACTCAAGCGTCTGGATCTGGGTGAACTGGCCTTGGGCGGAGGACTCTTATGAGCCTGGTGATGGCGACGATCAAGCGGGATCTGCTGTTGGCTGGGCGTAATCCTGGCGAGTGGCTTAATCCGTTGATGTTTTTTCTGATGGTGGTGGCGATGTTCCCACTGGCGGTGGACCCGGACCCTGAATTCTTGTCCCGGATCGCTGGTGGGGTGATCTGGGTCGGTGCTTTACTGGCGACGCTGCTGTCACTGGATGCTTTGTATAAAGCCGATGTTGAAGACGGCACTCTGGAACAATGGCTGGCATCGGGAGAATCTCTCTATATGCTGGCGCTGGCCAAGGCCCTGGTGCATTGGCTTTGCAGCGGTTTGCCTCTGACGTTAATGGCCCCTGTGCTGGGATTAATGATGGCGCTGCCTGATGACGCTTATATCGGGATGTTACTGAGTCTGGCGGTCGGAACGCCGATTCTGAGCCTGCTGGGATCTGTGGGGGCGGCGTTGACGGCCGGGGTGCGCAGTGGTGGATTGCTATTGAGTCTATTGATTTTACCTATGTATGTACCGGTGTTGATCTTTGCTGCCAGTGCGGTTTATCACGCCGGACTGGGGATGGCATACAATGGCCAGATCGGTTTTCTGGGCGCCATGTTGGCGCTGTCTGTGTGTTTGACGCCCTTCGCTTCGGCAGCGGCACTGAAACTGAATTTATCGCGCTAGGCGCACGTTTTTGATCGGGGATTTTATGTGGCAGTGGATTGTACGGCTGTATCACCGCCTGGGTTCGCCCAAATGGTTTTATGAACTGACATCAAAATGGATCTTTTGGTTGGCTTTGCTGTCTGTGGTGGGCTGCGTGGTTGGGCTGGTGCTTGGCTTGCTGTATGCACCGGCTGATTATCAGCAAGGCAACAGCTTTCGCATTATTTATATTCATGTGCCAGCGGCGTTGGTGGCCCAGAGTGCGTTCATCATGATGGCGGTTGCCGGCGCGGTGTTCCTGATCTGGAAAATGAAAATGGCGGCCTGGGTGGCGCGGGCGATTGCGCCGATTGGTGCCAGTTTTTGCCTGATTGCCCTGTTGACCGGCGCGATCTGGGGCAAACCGACCTGGGGGACCTGGTGGGTATGGGATGCACGTCTGACTTCGATGTTGTTGCTGCTGTTCCTGTATTTTGGCGTGATGGCATTACAGCGGGCGATTGAGTCGGAAGAAGCCAGCCACAAGGGCGCGGCGATTCTGGCGCTGGTTGGGCTGGTGAATATTCCCATCATCAAGTATTCGGTGGAGTGGTGGAATACCTTGCACCAGCCAGCGACCTTGAAGTTGACAGAAAAACCGAGCATGCATCCGGATATGTTATTGCCGTTGCTGATCATGATTCTGACAACGTATGTACTGTTTGCCTTGCTGGTGATTTTACGCACCCGTAATGAAATTCTCTGGCATGAACGCAAGCGCAGCTGGGTTCAGGCGTTACCGGAAATGCTGGGTGGAGGTCGCTAATGGAATTTCACAGTGTCGGCGAATTTCTCGCCATGGGACGTCATGGTTTGTATGTATGGCTGTCTTACGGCCTGAGTGCGCTGGTAATTATTGCCAATCTGGTGCTGCCAATGTTGCAGCGCCGTCGTTTGATTCGGGAACAAGGGCAACGTGTACGCCGTGATCGTCGCGGACAAGCGGCCGCTGACCGAACCGTAGTTAACGAGGAGAAAAACTGACATGCATCCACAACGGAAGAAACGGCTGAAGCTGATTCTGTTTTTGGTGATCGGCTTTGGCGTTGCGGTGGGGCTGTTGATGTATTCCCTTAGCCAGAACATCAACCTGTTCCAGACTCCGACCCAGATTGCCAATGGTGAAGTGCCGGTAGGGCGCACCATTCGTGCCGGTGGTCTGGTGGTTGACGGTAGCGTACAGCGCGATGAAGAAGGGCTGGCGGTTACGTTCCAGGTCACGGATGGTGCCGCCACGGTGCCGATTCATTACGAAGGTATCCTGCCCGATCTGTTCCGTGAGGGACAGGGTATTGTGGCACTGGGCAAGCTGGATGAGCATGGCGTGATACAGGCATCCGAAGTATTGGCCAAGCACGATGAAAACTATATGCCACCGGAAGTGCAGGATGCTCTGGAGCAGGCACACGAAGATGGCAAACAGGCCATGCAGGGGGCATCGGCAACATCGAGCAGTTACTCGATTTCCGAATCGATCAAAAATGACGGAGCCTATTAATGTTGACCGAAGCTTACGGCGCCTTGTCGTCGATTCCGGAGTTTGGCCAAC
Source organism: Oceanobacter sp. 4_MG-2023 (assembly GCF_030689165.1). Taxonomy (NCBI): domain Bacteria; kingdom Pseudomonadati; phylum Pseudomonadota; class Gammaproteobacteria; order Oceanospirillales; family Oceanospirillaceae; genus Oceanobacter; species Oceanobacter sp. 4_MG-2023. The sequence goes on from NZ_JAUYVV010000024.1 coordinate 32,233, forward strand.
TGGCGCTGATCATGGCGTTTGTGGTGGCGGTATTCCAAACCGTCGTGCCGTTGTGGGGGGTACATCGCAATAATACGCTGATGATGGCCTACGCCCGGCCACTGGCGGCAGCCCAGGCGCTGTTTTTGCTGATCAGCCTGGTGGTGTTGGCCTGGTGTTTTGTGGTGGATGATTTCTCGGTGACTTATGTCGCTACCAACAGTAATAGCGCCTTGCCGACGCCGTTTAAAATCAGCGCGGTGTGGGGTGCCCACGAAGGCTCGTTATTACTGTGGGTGGCTTTATTGGGTTGCTGGGGCGTGGCGGTTGCCTTGTTCAGTCGTTCGTTGCCGCTGGATATGCTGGCGCGGGTGCTGGGTATTATGGGGCTGATCTCGACCGGTTTTATTCTGTTTACACTGGAAACCTCCAATCCGTTTGCCCGCACCTTGCCCTCGGTACCGTCAGAAGGCGGTGATTTGAATCCGCTGCTGCAGGATTTTGGTTTGATCGTGCATCCACCGACCTTGTATATGGGTTACGTTGGCCTGTCCGTGGTGTTTTCGTTCGCTGTGGCGGCGTTGTTGGGTGGGCGTCTGGATGCCGCCTGGGCACGCTGGTCTCGTCCATGGACAACAGCTGCGTGGATTTTTCTGACCATCGGTATCGCCTTGGGCAGCTGGTGGGCTTATTACGAACTGGGCTGGGGCGGCTGGTGGTTCTGGGACCCGGTTGAAAATGCGTCACTGATGCCCTGGCTGGTGGCGACTGCGCTGATGCACTCGCTGGCGGTGACAGAAAAACGCGGCCTGTTCAAAAGCTGGACCGTGTTACTGGCGATCATTGCGTTCTCCCTCAGTCTGCTGGGAACCTTCCTGGTACGTTCCGGCGTACTGACCTCTGTACATGCGTTTGCTTCTGACCCGGAACGAGGGGTGTTTGTACTGGCATTGCTGGGTATCTGCGTGGGTGGCTCGCTGCTGATTTATGCACTCAAGGCGCCCACGGTGGCGTCGGTTGGGCGTTACGACTGGTTATCCCGCGAAAGCTTTTTGCTGATGAACAATCTGCTGTTGCTGGTGGCGGCCTTTGCCATTCTGCTGGGCACCCTGTACCCGTTGCTGATTGATTTCCTTGGCATGGGCAAGATCTCCGTCGGAGCGAGTTGGTTTAACGTGATGTTTGTACCGGTGAGCGTCATGTTGACACTGATTATCGGTATCGGTGCGGTATCGCGCTGGAAGACGGATCAGACCAAGCGTCTGGGGCGGGAACTGGGCCTGGCGGCAGTGGCCGCTCCTGTGCTGGGTATCGCCACCCCCTTGATTGTTTCTGGGGAGCTGAATGGCCAGGTTATTCTGGGGATCGGTATTGCCAGCTGGTTGATACTGGCCAGCCTGCTGGATGTCTGGAAAAAATGCCGGGGCCAGTTGCAGCGGATTCCATCGTTGAGTCTCAGTTTTAACGGCATGATTCTGGCGCACATCGGTGTTGCCGTGACGGTGGTCGGTGTGACCATGGTGGCCAATTACAGCCAGGAAGAGTCAGTCCGGATGTCGGTCGGTGACAGTCATACACTGGGGGATTACCGCTTTGAATTTGTCGAGGCGGGGCAGATTCGCGGCCCTAACTACCACGCCGATGCCATCCGTTTCCGGGTCTACGACAACGACCGGCTAATCGGCGAGCTGATGCCGGAAAAACGCCGCTACACGGCGCGGGGTTCGGTCATGACCGAAGCCGCCATCGATGTCACGCTGTTCCGTGACCTGTACGTATCCATGGGTGAGCCACTGGAAAACGGTGCCTGGGGGATGAGGATTCAGGTCAAACCCTTTATGCGTTGGGTCTGGCTGGGAACCATCTTTATGGCGCTGGGCGGGCTGATGGCCATGTTTGATAAACGTTATCGCCAACCACGGCGGTCGGCACCTTCTCCATCTGCAATCGCGGAGGCAACTGCATGAACCGGTTTATTCTGTTTGTCCCTCTGGTTGGCTTTACCATCTTGGCGGGGCTGTTTTTTCTCACCATTGACCGTAAAGACAAGGATGTTTTGCCTTCGCCGCTGGTCGGGCAACCATTTCCGGAATTTGAAATGGTATCGCTGGAAACCGGAGAAGTGGTAACCCGCGATGACTTGCTGGGCAAACGTGCGCTGGTGAATGTCTGGGCTACCTGGTGCCCGACCTGTAAAGCAGAGCATTCTTTCCTTAATTTGCTGGCTGCGGAAGGCATACGCATTTACGGCATCAACTATAAAGACGAAGAGCGCAAGGCGATTCAATGGCTGGCGTCCTACGGCAATCCTTATCGCTGGAACCTGTCGGATACCAATGGCCAGTTGGGCCTGGAACTGGGGGTTTATGGCGCACCGGAGACATTTCTACTGGACAGTCGCGGGATTATTCGTGGTCGTCACGTCGGTGATTTGAATGCCCGGGTCTGGTCGACTCTTGAACCTGAATTTGAGAGCTTGCCATGATGCGTTATGAATATCGCCACTGGCTGGCCGGCTTGCTGCTGCTGCTGTTGGGAGCGGTCTCTGCCCACGCGGTGGTGAATGGCTATAAATACCCGTTTGATGATCCTGATGATATTGCCCGTTTTCAGCATCTGGCAGAAGAGCTGCGCTGTCCCAAGTGCCAGAACCAGAACCTGGCGGATTCCAATGCCCCAGTGGCCGGAGACATGCGTGACAAGGTTTATGAGCTGATGAATAACGGCCAGACGGATGAGCAGATTATTGATTATCTGGTCGCCCGTTACGGCGATTTTGTCCATTACAAACCTCCGGTGAGAGCAGAGACCTATGTACTCTGGTTTGGCCCCTTGCTGGCCTTTTTGCTGGGGCTGCTGATCTTGCGACAAATGCGGCGTAATCAGAAAGCTGCTCCGGCTCCATTGACGGCAGAAGAACGTCAGCAACTGGAACAATTAAAAGCCGCAGTCTCGGCGGATTCATCGAACGACCAAAAGGCGAATAACTCATGATCTGGATGTTATTGATCCTGCTGCTGCCCCTGGTGGCCTTGCTGTATCGCCCTGTGTGGTTCAGACCGGAAACCAATCAGCAGAGTGAAGAAAATCTGCGCCTGTACCAGGAACGTACCGATGAGCTGAAATCCAGCGAGCTGAACGATGCCGAACAGGCTGCCTTGCAGCTGGAGCTGGACCGTGAATTTCTGGCCAGCGCCGACGGGCATACCAGTCGTGCCGACAAGACCTCTGGCAGCTGGATCATGCTGGGAAGCATGGTTGTGGTGGCCTTGCTGGCGTCGGTCATGCTGTACAGCATCTGGGGGGCGGATAATGCCCTGCGAGCCAGTGCTTTGCTGAACAAGGGCGAACAGGTTGAGTTGACCATGCCGGAGCGCCAGCAGTTGATGCAGCGCCTGGCGGCAGAAGCGGACCATGATCCGGATAATCTGGAGTGGGCTTATCTGAACGCCCGCTTGCTTAACGCCAGCGGTGAATACCAACAGGCCGTGGATGCCTTTGGCGAGATTCTGGAAGCCTTGCCAGAGGACGCTGTCAGTGATCGTGCTGCGACCCTGACATTGATGGCCGAGGCAAAGTTCTTTGCTGCCGACCAACAAGCTGACGAAGCGACCTATGCCTTGCTGGATGAAGCCTTGTCGCTTAATCCCCAAAGCCGTCAGGCTCTGGGCATGGCAGGTATTCTGGCGTTTGAGCTGGGCAAGCATGAGCGAGCGATCAATCACTGGAAAGCCTTGTGGCAGGGATTGCCAGAAGGGCCGGAATCCCAGGTACTGGCACAAGGTATACGTCGGGCTGCAGAACAGTTGGCGACACAGGATATTATCGTCGATCTGGCTTGGCTGGAGCGGGTTGGGCTGACAGTGGCGGTTGATATCAGTGCTGAAGCCAGAGCGGCGGTCAAGCCGGATGATCTGGTGTTTGTGCTGGCGCGGGCGGTGACTGGCCCTCCTTTACCTCTGGCGGTACAACGTTTGACGGTGGCGGATTTGCCCACACAAGTGACCCTGACCGATGCCCAGGCCATGGCTCCGGGTATGACGATCAGTGATTTTGAACAGCTGACATTGATTGCGCGGGTGTCCCGTACCGGACAACCGACTGCTCAACCAGGAGATTGGCAGGATGAGCGCTCACCGGTGGATCATCGTGACAGTGAAGTCCAGATGTTGACCATCAAAACCCAGGTGAACTGACTGGGTGTCAGCAGAGCCGGTCACTCTGATCGGCTCTGCTGTTTTTTCTGACTACCTGTTTCTCTTTCTAGTTACTTACTTACTCTTACTATTCTTGCTGCACTTTCTGACAAGTGCTTCCTCTGGCTGTTTCCGGCGTTGTAATGCCGTTGTAATACCAGTGGAGGTTATGGGTTATGGCTGCAATGCCAGCTTCAGCTCGCGGCTATCCGGTTCCAGTGTTTGCACACTGACCCGGACAGTCTGACCAATGGCCAGCGTTTGTTCGCCGTTGCTGTGTGACAGGGTTTTGCTGTCGAATGCCCAGTTGCCCTTCACTTTACGACGATCAATCTGTCCTTCCACCCCGGAGTCTTCAAAACGCACCATGATGTTATTGGCAGTCGCGTATTGAATGACCGCATCAAACTGGGCATCAGCCGGAAACGTTTTTAACCACTGCAGCTTGAGCCAGGATTCCGTCTGATTAGCGGCCACCCGTGCCTTGGCTTGCTTGTCCTGAATCGCACTCAGTAAAGGAGCGTCGACGGCAGGGACGGGTTGCTCTGTCAGAATCGCCGCAATCATACGGTGTACCAACAGATCGTTGTATTTGCGCAACGGTGACGTCATGGTGGTGTAGCGGGGGAAGCCCAGGCCCATATGCGGCTTGTCTTCGGTGGTCAGATTACTGCGCTCAAGCTGGCGACTGATGATCTGCTTGATATTCAGGCCATCATCACCGCCTGCCGCTTGTTTCATCAGGCTGACGTAGTCTTCCAGCGATTTGATTTTGGGTTTCTTTTCCAGCCCCAACTGTTCCTTGAGCAGGGTGGTGACATCCCCGATACGTTCGGTACGAATACCGGCGTGCTCAATAAAAATACCGCTGTTATGTTGCTGCAGCCAATCGGCGCACAGGCGATTACAGACCAGCATGCATTCTTCGACCAGACGTTGGGCGTCGTTACGTTCCTGACGCACGATGTCTTTGACCTTGCCGTTTTCGTCCAGTATCAGGCGATAGTCTGGGCGGTCTTCCATCACCAGACAGGCGTTTTTGCGTTGGCTGGCCAGTGCCTGGGCACAATCTTTCAAGGCATCCAATGACGGCTGCAGAGCGGCATCGATATCACCGAGGCTGCCATCCGCCATAAATTCACCGACTTGCTGGTAAGACAGCTTGGCCTGGCTGGACACCAGCGCCTGAGACAAGCGGGTCAGAGTGGAGGCACCAGCCTGATCAACCGCGACTTCGGCCACCAGAGCAAGGCGTTTGACGCCAGGTTGCAGTGAGCAGAGTTGTTCGGACAATGCTGCCGGCAACATCGGAATCACCAGATTGGCGAAATAGGCCGAGGTCGCACGATCGCGTGCCATCAGGTCAAGGGGAGTACCCGGCTGAATAACCGCTGCCGGATCAGCAATGGCAATGTGCAGGGTCCAGCCGGTATCGGTAACGGTCGCACAGAGGGCATCGTCAAGATCGCGGGTGCTGGCGGAGTCGATCGTGACCAGCGGCAGTTCTGTCAGGTCGGCGCGATCGGTGCTGAGGGCATCAATGCCGGCGGCTGCCAGCTCATGAGCCTGTTGCAGTTCGGTTTCGCTGAACTCTGTGGCCAGATTCCATTTCTGACACATGTAGCGGGCTTCGATACCGGCATCCTGGCTGCTGCCTATCACGGTATCAATTTCTGCTTGAGCCCGGCCTGCGGGGTAAGGGTGCTGTGACAGATGCGCCTTGACCAACATGCCTTCTTCGGCATTCTGGCGAGCTTTGGGTGGTACAAAAATCCATCGGTTCAGTGCCTGGTGATCGGGCTGGATAAAGTGGCCTTTACCCTTGATCACATAAGTCCCACAAAAGTCGCTCAGCTCTGTGCTGATCAGGCTTTCGATAATGGCTTGCGTCTTTTTGGTATCCACTTCCTCAACACGAAAAGCAACCCTGTCGCCTGGAAGCACCTTTTCCATCTCTTCCGGTGACATGTAGAACTGCTGGTTATCGTCCGTGACTACGAAGCCGAAGCGTCCGCCAGTCGCTCGAACCTTTCCCTCAAATCTGGGAACACTGTCGTGTATTTCCTGTTTGAGGGATTGCAGTTGTGACAACGAATTCTTATCTAGCATTCCGATCTGGCCCCGGCCGGTAAAAAAGGCCGTTGAGTTTAATGGACGCGTGCCGTGCAGGCCAGCACGGAAAACTCATGCCGCCAGTAGTTCTTGATAAAGATTTACCTCAGGAGGCTTTCTGTCTTAAGTTCTTAACAAATATTTACGATTATGGCCTTTTAAGTCATTGATGGGGCAATTACGCCCTCTCGTTATGTTGAGGTCCAAGTATGTCACGTACTCCCGATTTGAGCCGTCGTCGCTTTTTGCAATCTGTGGCTGGCACGGCCAGCGCGGTGAGTGTACCCGCTGTAATTACCGGCTGTTTTGCCGATGACGACGACGATGATTCCAGCCGCAACCTGACCGTATTTGTCTTTGGCCACGGCGTGGCGTCGGGTGATCCTTTGGTGGATGCCGTGATTATCTGGACCCGGGTAACGCCGGACGAACTCGCGGATGCCGACGCGGAAGCCGAAGTGGGTTATGTCGTGGCGACTGACGCTGCCATGACCGATGTGGTGGCATCCGGCACTGTGTATACCGATGCTTCCCGTGACTATACGGTTAAAGTGGACGTAACAGGGTTGTCGGCAGGCACTGGCTATTATTATCAATTTGCTGGCAAGGATGGTGAAACCTCAACCATCGGTCAGACCAAAACCCTGCCGGAAGGCAGTGTCGACAGCGTCAAACTGGCGGTGTGTTCCTGTTCCAACTTTCCGGCCGGCCTGTTTAACGTTTATCGGGAAATCGCCAACAGCGATGCCGATGCCGTGATCCATCTGGGTGATTACCTGTACGAATACGGCTCCAACGAATACCCCACTGAAGATGCCGAAGGCCGCCAACCGGAGCCAACGGCAGAAATCACCACATTGGCACAATATCGCCAGCGTTACGCGCAATACCATGTGGATGCCAACCTGCAGGCTGCCCATGCCGCCAAGCCGTTTATTTGCGTCTGGGATGATCATGAGTTGGCCAACGACACCTATATCGACGGTGCCGAGAATCATGATGAAACGACCGAAGGCTCATTCAGTGAGCGTCGTGATGCTGCCGAGCAGGCCTATCATGAATGGTTGCCGATTCGTACCGGTTCCGATAACGCCCATATCTATCGGGCGTTTGATTTTGGCGATCTGGTACGCCTGCACATGCTGGATACCCGTATTCTGGCCCGTAGCAAGCAATTGGATTATACCGATTACGTCACTTCTACTGGGCTGGATACCACAGCGTTCATGACGGACATGTCAGACACTTCCCGTACCTTGCTGGGGGATGAACAAACAGCCTGGTTTGGCAACAGCCTGGCTACCTCGGGTGCCACCTGGGATGTATTGGGTCAGCAGGTTTTGATGGGGAAAATGTACATCCCGGCAGATATCTTGCTGGCGATGAGCTCACTGACAACCGTTGAAGACCAGTTGGCACTGGCGACCATGCTGGAAACCTATGCCACCGCCAAATACATGCAAAGTCTGGGGATGGATATTGATGACGACGTCGCCACCGCATTGGCCACCACAGCACCGTATAATCTGGATGCCTGGGATGGTTACGAAGTTGCGCGTCAAACGCTGTATGCCCAGATCAGCGGCCAGTCCCGTGATGTGAATCTGGTGACACTGGCGGGTGATACCCACAATGCCTGGGCCAGCCAGCTGACTCAGTCAGGCACCACGATTGGTGTCGAATTTGCCACACCATCGGTGACTTCGCCAGGGCTGGAGTTGTATGCCGGATTTGGTTCGGATGAGGCTTTGCAGGCTGGTTTTGAGTCGGCGATTACTACCTTGATTGATGACCTTGAGTATCTGAATGCCGGTCAGCGGGGCTTTATGCTGGTGACCTTTACCGTAGAAAAGGCCAGCTGTGACTGGGTGTTTGTTGATACTATCGCCAGCTCAAGCTACAACGTAACCACAGGTAAACGTATGCAGGTGCTGGCTGGTTCAGAACTGACGCTGGAGAGTGTTGATGATCTGGGCTAGTTTGGGCCAGATAGCGACCTGGTGATAAAACCAAACCCCTGATACCTCCCGGTATCAGGGGTTTTTTACGGCTGGCGGGTTGGCAGGGAGTGATACAGCAGGGAAGTGGCGTAAGGATCGTTGGGCCCGGTTTCCGGTTCGGTGGGGTAACAGTGTCGGCCCAGATAGTGAAATGCCGGGTGCTGGATATCGGGCTGTCGTGATTCTGCCAGCCAGACCTGCTGGCTGATCGCTATGAACTTATCCAGCAAGCCATGGTTATGCTGGTCGTACAGCAGGTCGGCGGCCAGTACCAGATCGACCTGGCCGAGCTGGAGAAAGTCGCTGCATAACGCCAGTTCGGTCTGCTGTTGTGCCAGCGGATTTAACGCCATATTGGCGCGACAGGCGATCAGGGCCTGTGGATCGAGGTCGCAGGCAATCACCTGTTTGGCTCCCGCATAGGCGGCAGCAATGGCCACCAAGCCGGAACCACAACCAATATCAAGTACGGTTTTGCCCTTAACCATGGCTGGATGATCCAGCAGATAACGGGCCATCGCCAGACCGCCAGGCCAACACACCGCCCAATAGGCCGGGTGTGCGGCAATACGTAATTGTTCGTCGGCAGCAAACGGCCGATTGATACATTCTGGTGCTGCCAGCCAGAGTTGCAGCTCTGGACAGGCACTCAGGGTTTGGCGGCAAACATAGGCATCCGGCAACATTTGCTGTAGCTGCCGGTTGAGTTCCGGGTGGCTGTTATTCACGGCGGTGGTTGATCTGCTCTGCTGGTTGGTGTGCTGCTGATTGTACTGCACTGGTTTGAGTGCCGTTACCCAGAGTAAAACAGGCGTCGACTGTGGCAACCCGATATCCGGCGGCGCTCAGCTGCTGGCCAGCGTCTGTATTGGCGTAGTGATACAGCACCAGCTGACGGCGCAAGGCCTCGGGGTATTCTTTTGCCAGATCATCGAGACCGGTATGGGATGGATTGGAAATCAGGCCGCAATCGTGAAATACCACTTCATTGCCGCTTAACTGGTGATTGAGAATTTCAGGGATGGGCCGGGTGTCGCCACTGTAAAAAAACTGTCCAGGCAGGTGCAATGCAAAGGATGAGCCGGGAGCGTGATGCCGGGTCGGATAACAGTGGAAGGTCATGCCGGCGTATTCAAACCGGTCGCTGACTGGTAATAACTGGAACGACTGCCAGAAGTTATGGCCACCTTCGGCCATCGTGCCCGGATACGTTGCCAGCCGCTGATGCAGTACCGGAATGACACTGAGAGGCACAAACAGCGGAATGGGGGCGACCTGTTGCAGCTTCGCCCGTACCGTCAATATTTCCAGATCGGCAATATGATCCATATGCGCATGGGTCATGAAAATAGCTGTCGGCAAGGCCTGATAGCGCTGCTGGACCTGTGCCAGTGTCCCTGGACCACAGTCGATTAATAACAAGGGTTGGCCCTGATGTTCCAGAGTGGCGGCGGCACTGCCCAGAGCCAGATGGCCGCCGCTGCCAACGCCGTGAAAACAGAGGGATAGCTGATTCGGATAGGTTGTCATAGGATGCCTGTAGAAAATTCCTCTGCCTGAATACGATTACCGTTACTGGAGACTGATTATGTGGCGTCCAAAACATATGTCCATTCCTTCTGCGGAAGAGGCCTTGCCGGGCCGCTCCGAGCCTTTGCCAACCAGCAGCCATCACTTTGTGAATGGTCATGTGATTGCCGGAGAGCGCCCGGCAGGGTTATCAGAGCTGATGGTAGGTATGGGTTGCTTCTGGGGTGCCGAACGGGCGTTCTGGTCGCTGCCCGGGGTGTATTCTACCTCGGTCGGGTATGGTGGCGGTCATACCCCTAATCCGGCCTACGACGAAGTCTGCAGCGGTTTGACTGGTCACAATGAGTTGGTGCGTATCTGGTATGACGCGCAGCAACTATCGCTACAACAGCTGTTGACGGTGTTCTGGGAAAGTCATGACCCGTGTCAGGGGATGCGTCAGGGCAATGATATCGGTACCCAGTATCGCTCCGGGATTTATCTGCCCGATGCCGCAGCCCTGACGGTGGCAGAGCAGAGTCGGGAGCAGTATCAGCAATGTCTGACGGCAGCAGGCAAGCCAGAGGTTACAACCGAAATTCGGACAGGCATTCGTTATTATATGGCTGAAAGTTATCATCAGCAGTATCTGGCCAAGAACCCCGGCGGTTATTGTGGATTGGGAGGCTGTGGGGTGGCTTTCAAGGGAACTACCGTCTGACTACTTATCTAACTCTCGTTCGAGAGCCTGGTGCCTGGGTAGTGTGAAAACCGTGTCAGCAAGCCGGGTCAGAAAGATGTTTTCTGGCACGGTTTTTCACGGTTAAATGGCGATGAGATCCAGACTGGTCTGATCTCAGCATGGGTGTGATGAGTGGCCGTGCTGATAGAGCATTTTGGTGGGATATATCGTAAGAATCACGTGTTAGACTGACCGTTAATATTATCAAGGGATGAGCGTTTCGTGCGTGCTATTGCTGTATTTCAGCTGAAAGGCGGGGTGGGGAAAACTACTACCGCCGTTAACCTGGCCGCTCTGGCCGCCAGCAACTCCGTTCGCACTCTGCTTTGGGATCTTGACCCGCAAGGGGCCGCCACCTGGATTCTGGGCGTTGAGACTGATCGCAAGCAAGACAAGGTCTGGAGTGAAGGCAAGCCGATCGGCCGTTATATTTACCCGACGCAGTATGACCGTCTGGACGTTTTGGCTGCGGATATCTCTTTGCGCAAATTTCACCAAAGTGTCGCCGACAAACGTACCGCCAGAGATATCACCAGTGATGCTATCGATATGTTGGGAGAAGATTACGAGCTGGTGGTGATTGACTGCCCTCCAATATTGTCACCGCAAATTGAAGGGGTGTTACAGGCGGTGGATAAAATTCTGGTGCCGATCGAACCATCGTTACTGTCCATTCGGGCCTATGAACAGTCGAAACAGCATCTCAGCTGGGTCAAAAGTAAACAATGGCTGCCATTTGTCACTCTGATTGATCGCCGCAAGCGAGCGCATGTGCAATGGGCCTCGGAAGTTGCACCAACCATCAAAGAGTTATTGCCGGTTTTTATCGGTCATTCTGCCAGTGCTGAACGGATGCTGGAATTACGCAGCCCGATTGTCGTCTGCCAGCCTAATGTGCCGTTGGCGCGTAATTACCAGGCTCTGTGGGATGCAGTAAAAGAGCAGCTGGCATTTTAACAGGCACTTTTCCGCTCCAGGCCGTTTGCCAGTATTTGTGGATAAGCGATAAAAACAGCCCAGGCAATGGCGGTGGCATAACTGAGGTTGGTTTTTAATTCGTGGTGGGGATCAATCAGAAACTGTCGCTGCGACGCCAGTCCCCGAATCAGGCTGGCCTGATCAGGATTGAATGCCAGGTACTGATCCCAGATTTGCTGGTGCAGATCGTTATCAATCGGGTACAGAGAAGTGCTGTCGTGGTTATTGAGCGGGCGGCGGCATTGTGCTTGTGCCAGAGCAACCAGTTGCTCTTCTGTGGCAACAGAATAACAACCCAGATAGTCCAGCGTTGGATGAATAATACTTCTGAGCTCGTGAGGCGTTAGCATCATTGCTCACCTTCCTGTGTCGGATAATCAGTGTCGGATAAGTTGGCAGTATTAAATATCGAAGCAAAAAGAGCGCCATCCCTGTTTTTATTATTATGCCCCCAAAATCGTCATGGTAGCGACGGGTGGCGTGGTCAGGCAGGCATTTGGGGCGATTGTTATGCTGTTTAGGGTAATATTCTGACGAAAACAGGGACGACTTGTCATAAATTTGACAACGGCCACCAAGGCCCAAGGTAGACAATCGATGAATACCGCTATGTATGAATAAGCCCGCGGCAACAGATGGCCCTGTCTCTCCTGTTCTGTCAGGCTGGTTTGACAGTCATTGCCACTTTGACTTCCCGGTCTTTGCGCAAAACCGTCAGGCGGTGTGGCAGCACTGTGAAAGTCTGGGGCTGACGGGCCTGATCGTGCCAGGGATTAGCTGTGAGCAAGGCAAACAACTGGCGTCGTTTTGCCAGGGGCGGCCTTGGTGGTTTGCCCTGGGTCTGCATCCTTTTTTTATTGATCAGCACACGATGGACGATCTGGACTGGCTGGAGCATGCATTGGTGACATCGGACTGTGTCGCGGTGGGGGAGTTTGGTTTGCACCGGGTTCGGCAGATGGACCCGGCGATACGCCTGCGTCAGCGGCGGTTGTTTGATGCCCAGCTACAGCTGGCGCAACAATATCGACTGCCGGTGATCCTGCATGGTGTTGGTGCGCATGATGAGATCATTCTGGCACTGCGACAAACCCGGTTTGACCAGGGGGGTGTTATCCATGCCTTTAGTGGCAGTGAACAGCAGGCCCGGCAGTATCTTGATCTGGGTTTTCGGTTGGGGCTGGGTGGGCTGTTATTACGGCCCAATGCCCATCGGTTGCGCCGCACTGTGCAGCAGCTGCCACTGGACGCCTGGTTACTGGAAACCGATGCACCGGATATGGCTCCGGCAGTGGTTGCCAGCGCGACCAATTCACCGGTTTTTTTACCATTAATCGGCGTTGCCCTGGCACGCCTCAAGCGCGTTACTCCCGCCACCGTGCGTGCCGTACAGGCTGCCCGTATTGGTCAGATATTCAGGCGCTCTACGGATCTTTCCATATAACCTAAAAGTTATATTTTTTTATTTTTCAAAAGGCATTCGTATTAATGTCACTCTAAAGTATGAGATTGATGGGCTCTCAGTTTCTTATTCATGATCAAAATGTTGCCTTTTGTAAGGTGAAATTGATCATTGGTGGGGAGTGGCCTCATTATCGATAGCGATGGAATAACAATAACAATAACAGTAATAACAACAACAGCAGAGTGACTGGTTCATCAGACGCGCGGCTGCCAGGTAAATAAAAACATGAAAATAATAAGTATGCTTGTGTGGTTGCTGGGTATGGCAATGCCATCCTGGGCAGAGTTGCCGGATAGTGAGATTAAACGATTACAGCAGGACCTGACGCCCCTGGGGGCGGAGCGCGCAGGTAACGGCAGTACCATTCCGGCCTGGACAGGCGGCTTGCCACAAGATCAAGGGCCGTGGGAAACCGGTTTCCATCCCGACCCTTATGCCGGCGAGAAGCCGCTGTTGCGGATTGATGCTGGCAACCTCGGTGCTTATCAGGACCAGCTGACCGAAGGGCAGCGTCAGCTGCTGCAGCGTTACCCGGATATGTATTTGAATGTCTACCCCAGCCACCGTTCAGCGTCGTACCCTGATTATGTTTATGATGCCATCCAGTCCAATGCCGCCACGGCACAGTTATTACCGTATGGCTCGGGGGTTACCGGCGCGGTGATGAGTTCGCCGTTTCCGATTCCAGCCAATGGCCTGGAAGTACTCTGGAATCACACCCTGAGATTTCGGGGGCAGACGGTCTCCTACGAAGCAGTCAGCTCCTTGATCACCACCAACGGCCAGCGAATGGACACCTTGCGGGAGTACAACTATTACTTCAAATACAGCGAGGCGGACATAAAATCATCCGAACTGGAAAACAAAATCTTTCTGTTAACACGAAAAACACTGGCACCAGCGCATCAGGCCGGCAGCCTGACCCTGGTCCATGAAACCCTGGATCAGATGCGAGCGCGGCGCAAGTCGTGGGTGTATACACCGGGTGCTCGACGGTTGCGCCGGACACCGGATTTGGCATACGACACACCGGACCCCAACAGTCAGTCGTTACGCACCATTGACCAGGTTGATATGTTTAACGGTGCTCCCGATTATTACGACTGGGATTTGCAGGGCAAACAGGAAATCTATATTCCATACAATGCCTATCGGGTACACCAAGGGGATCTGGCGCTGGACGATATTCTGGCCAAACATCACCTGAACCCTGCCTTGCTGCGTTATGAGTTGCATCGGGTGTGGGTGATCGAGGCCAACTTGCGGGTTGGCTTCAGTCACCGTTATAGCAAGCGCCGTTATTATCTCGATGAAGATTCGTGGTCGATTGTGTATGCCGAAGAATACGATCAGCACGGAGCACTGATACAGATGACGGAAGGGCATTTGATCAACTACTACGATATGCCCTTGATGATGACCACGCTCGAAGTCACCTATGATTTTCCATCCGGACGCTATTACACCGAAGGGCTGGATAACGAGCGGCCGCGCAGCTTTCGCTTTTTTGATACCGGTTTGAATGAAAGTGATTTCTCCACCAATGCCATCCGTCGTCAGGCCAGACGCTGACAGCCAGAAAGCAGGCGGCTACACTACGGACTTTTCTGGATAAGGATATACTGTGGTGAAGGTCTTTTATTGCCGGTTCTGGCCTTGTTGAACAAAGTGTTCAGACCGCGATCGTGGCGATGGAGCCAATGCCGTTATTTACTGCTGGGCATTCCACTGACGGGATGCCTGGCTCTGGCAGATGCCGAGCTACCGGAAAACTTCGCTGAGCTGTCGGACGATGTACAGTCGGTGATTCTGGAGTTTATGTTCTTTCCGGATCGGGCCAATAAGGTCTGGGGAAGAGACCTGGCTGTTTCCGGAGTGCGGTCACTGGTGAAGTATCTGGATAATTACCATACCCAGGTACGTATCGACTTTGATGCCGGGACCATCCATATCGAAAACCGTGGCAGTAAAACACCACTGCAAGCGCTGACACACGCTATCGAAGCGACCTTGCTGACCCCGGCGGACCCGGCAGCGGTGGATCTGCGCACTGCTGCCGACTTTGGCCTGACCGGAACGCCGTTTCTGGCCGGCAAGGTAAAAGATCACGATGGCCAGCTGATTGAATATTCCTGGCGTGCCCGACGTTATGCCGAATACCTGGTGGCTAACCAATTACAACAAGAAAGCAATCGTTACTGGGTCTCGATTCCGATGGTGCAGGAATTTCAACAGGTCAGCGCCCAGCAATATGGCACTCTGGTGCAACAGGCCGCGATTCGTTACAGCGTACCGGCGCCACTGATTCTGGCCATTATTGAAACCGAAAGCAGTTTTAACCCGTTCGCCGTGTCGCCATCCGGTGCTTATGGCCTGATGCAGGTAATGAGTCGGACGGCAGGCAAGGACGTATATGAAAAAATCTACCAGCGCAGTGGCAGCCCCGGTCGTGATGTCCTGCTGCGTCCAGAACAGAATATTGATATTGGTACTGCCTATCTGTCGATTTTGCGGGATCGTTATTTACGTGATATCCAGGGTACCGAAAAACAACTGTATTGCATGATTGCCTCCTACAACGGAGGGGCAGGGAACCTGTATAAAACCTTCCACAGTGACCGTGAAAAAGCCGTTGCCCGCATTAACGCCATGTCGGCCAGCCAGGTGTACCGCACCATTCTATCCAGTCATCCCAGTCAGGAATCCCGTAACTATCTTAAAAAAGTCTCCGCTGCCCAGGCGCGTTATGGCGGTGGCACATGACCAGTGTGATGCATTATCCCCCGGCGGACTTGTTGGCCGGACTGCAACAGCACGACGTTTGGTCCAATGCCGGCTTGGAACCGGTTACGCTGGAACATGGCATACAGCTCTGGTTGCTGGCTATCCAGCAGGGACGACTGTTCAATAGTCAGGAAGTAGCGGCTCTGTGGCGGTATATGCCGTATTGGGCATTTGCCTGGGCAGGAGGACGCGCCATGTCCAGCTATTTGGCCAGGCACCCGCAGCTGGTGGCCGGCAAGCGGGTGTTGGATGTCGGGTGTGGCAGCGGCATAGCGGCGATTCAGGCTGAGCGACAGGGAGCCAGTCGAGTGGCCGTCTGCGATATTGACCCGCTGGCGACCCTGGCTGCACAACACAATGCCCGGTTGAACGGAGTGGTTCTGGATTCGGTGAACGAGCATGATTGGGATGGCTTTGATTTGTACCTGGCTGGTGATCTGTTGTATGACCCCAGCAGCCACGGATTGCTCAATCGCCTGAACGATTGCATTCCAGCGGGGCTGACGGCAGAGCCTGTTAATGCCTGGCAAGCGATATCTGACAGCCAGTCAGCCAATGCAATGCTTGCTGCGACAGCTTGCCCTGCCTCTGCCGCGCTGGATCGCGGACACTTTGCCACCTTGCCGGCCATCGGTGATTTTGATCAGCAGGTTTTGATAGAAATCCACGCTATGCCCGTCGCTCCCTGACCCAGCTGTGATAACCTCGCGGCATGATCACCCCAGAATATCGCTTCAGAATATAGCAACGGAGATTATTATATGCGTCGAGTTATCACACTGACTGCCATGCTGGCAGCATCCCCGGCGTGGGCCTTGACCGCCACGGAACTGGATGTGTGGATTAAATCCATGCCAACGGTACAGGTCTGGCTGGATCAACACGAAGATGCGATGCCACAAGGGAATGCGGCAATGACAGACGGCATGGCCGCGATGTTCCAGGAAGGTATCAACAGCCTGAAAACATCGGGATTGTATGGTGAATTCAGCCAGCAACTATCCGCCGTCGGATTTGACAGCGTTGAACAATGGACCCGGATTACCACCGAAATCAGCCTGGGCATGCTGGCAGTCGATATGAACGAGCAAGGTGGAAGCCGTGCCCAGGTACAGCAGCAATTGGCTCAAGTACAGCAAATGCGCAGCAGCGGTAATATGCCAGCAGAGCAACTTAACGCCATGGAATCGATGCTTCGGGGAACATTGACAATGATCGATGAAATGGAATCGGTTGATGCTGCCGACAAGGCACTGGTTCGTGACCGCATGACGGAGCTGCAGGAACTTATACAATAAACAGAGGCTGAACAGGCCGCTGTTATCTCCTGTTGCAGATAGCCGATATACCTGACGATAGTCTCCGGTTGGTTACTGTTTTCCGTTCAGCAAAAACAGCAACCAACCAGGCAGGATCAACCGGTTGCGAGATAGCGCTAGTAGAAGCCGATATTGGATTCCAGCGGCGACAGGCTGGAAACGGCAGCAACCGCCTGGTTGCGCCATTGACGCCGAAACGCAGCCGGTGTTTGCCCAGTCCACTGCTTGAAAGCCCGCTCGAATCCACGACGATCAGAGAACCCCAGTTCATTAGCCAGCTGCTGCACATCTTTACTGGTACGTTTCAACGCCGCCGCAGCGCGTACCAAACGGCAATGCTTGCTTAATTCCGAGAACTGGCTGCCTTCTTCTTGTAGTCGCCGAGTCAATGTCCTGGCGCTGGTGCCCAATAAATCAGCCACCGCCTCCTTGGTCATTGGCAGACAGGTGGGCCAGTAATAAAGAATATGGCGTAACTTGCGACTGAAAGGGCGTTCCGTGTCTTCCGAGCGCCAAGGGACTTCCGCTCCCTCGAGCATGGCTTCCAGGAACGGCATGGCTTTCTTCATCGACTTGTCGAGATAGTCGCTGGAGAAACTGATCCAGTTGCAGCTTTCGCCATAACGAACCGGCACACCAAAATAACGATCGAGTTGATCCCGGTACTGAGGAGGCTGCTGCTGAAAACCAATACCCGTAATATTGTAGAAGCCGTTACCCAGCCGGGAACCGACATCATGAATACCGGCCGCGACCAGCTCCGCTCGGGTCTGACGCGCTTGCGCGCTCCCCTCACTGACATAAAACACTACCTTGACGGCCTGCTGCCCGATAAACACATCGGGAGAATGGCTATCGCTGATCAGTGGGTAATAACGTCGCAACTGTGACAGCGCATCACGGCCCGTACGGCATTCACTCAATAGATACGCCAGTAACCGGAAGCGTCGCCAATCCAGCCGACTACCCATCATCACACCGATGGCCGGTGTCTTCAGGAATTGGCCAGCCTGTTCGACGATACGATCAAACACAGGCACAGGAAATTGTAGTTGGCTGCTACCCCAGTCCTTGGCCAGCTCAGGAAGCTCGTCAGGGTTCAGGCCCCGCTCACGCATGAGCTGGAACAAAGGATGCAACGCGGCCGACGTCAATGTCGGAGTAAGATATGCACTCATAAGTAATGTCATTGTTGTTATTTTTGTTACAGGTAACGTATCACCGCCACCGGCTTCAGACCACCCCTGTAGAGCGCTTTTTCATCGCTATCTGGCTTTGCGCAGCAGATCCTGTCTTCTTTGTTGATAAGCCTTGACAGACAGGGAGGCTCTCCGTATTATATGCAACCTCTGACGCGGGATGGAGCAGTCTGGTAGCTCGTCGGGCTCATAACCCGAAGGTCGTAGGTTCGAATCCTGCTCCCGCAACCATTTTTTCAGTGTGCGGTTTAGGTCAGAGTAGCAACAAAAAGTAGTAAGATGATGTCGCGGGATGGAGCAGTCTGGTAGCTCGTCGGGCTCATAACCCGAAGGTCGTAGGTTCGAATCCTGCTCCCGCAACCA
>NZ_JAUYVV010000025.1:0-43992 GCF_030689165.1 Oceanobacter sp. 4_MG-2023
GGACTAGTCATTTCGCTGCATTCGTCGCCTTGCCCTGAACAACGGCAACACTCGCGCAGAGCCGTGCAGGATTAAATGGATGTCCCCTACAGGTTTAGCGGAAGCGTTCATCCGAACGGCGGTTTTTAACGTCGGCTTCGCTGGCTTGCAACCAGCCGGATGTGCTGCTGGTGATCGCATCAAATTGGTCAATATAGGGTTTGATATCCAGCAATGGCGTGCCGTCCAGTACATCCACCCCTTCCACTTGCAAGATATTGTCTGTAATACCGGTCAGCTTCACAATCGACATACCAATATGATTGGGCCGTAATGGCGAACGGGTGGAAAACACACCACGCTCCTGGGTATCCATAAAAGGAGTTACACGTAATGCAGTCCGGGTAGCCTGATGAAAACAGTAAAAGATATAAATATGGCTGAACCCATCGAGGTCTTGCAGACCTTCCTGATATTGTTTATCCAGAACAATATGCCCGGCTACTCCGTCAGCGCCCTTGGGCTGAACGGGCATACCAGCAATATGAGTATAAGGAGAGTGTATTATTCCGATCGGGCTTATATCATGTATATCCATTATGTCCTGCCTGAGTTTAATCAATTATACGCTGACGGCTGGCTTCAGATCACAACACCAGCAGCAACACCCCACGATAAACCTCCGCTATAGACCTCCACGATCAACGGCTTGCAACGACCGGCAATGGCGTGGCAACTGGATTGCAGCCAGGCTACGCACCCCTCGCCCAACCCTTGCCGCCAGTAATCCGTCCAGCCCAGACCGCTCACATCGTCAGCGACCAGCCTGGAAAACGCTCATACCGACGAGCAGTAACCAGACACCCGTACCAGCGGAGATCATGCGCTTCTTGTGGTAACCACTTGCCTGCAATTTTCATCCCGCTTAGCCAGCGGCTGATGGCACGGTGACAACAACCGCACGGCGTAATAAAATAGCTATTAAAATCAATCGATTACATTTAAAAACCGATAACTCCTGCACCACCGGCAGGCTGTTATTATGAGGCTTAATGGCCGGCCAGAGACGCTTTCAGACAAAATCATGTCGTATACCGTCGCAAGACAACACAGCACACCAACTGCCTTGCTTGTTTTATATACAGGCGAGCATGGGCGTGTTGTTTGTTTTTAATTGATATTTCAGTCATCAATATATGGCTAATCGCTTGAATTGACGGACTGTTAATTTCACTCTCAGAGCATTAGACGGATCTGTGATTTTTTGCTATACCTAATAAAAAAATAAGCATAGCTGGCTAAAAAACTGCTCAGCGAATAATCCATCATCGATATGACAATCATTTTCCAATTACTATAATCGGACGCTCTCATGCCCTGTTTATCTGCCTTCCAGCCGTTTTTGTATGTTACGACCCGAGTCGCCCGATGCCGACTCTACACATTGTTCCTGGCTGGTATAACAGCCCTGATAATGCCTCTGAGCAGTTTCGCTGCCCAGATTGCTGTTATTGAAAGCTACCATCCAGAGTACGAATGGGATGCCCAATACCTCAAAGCCATTGATGACAGCCTGGGTAAAATCCACCAGATCCAGACCTATTCCCTCGATACCAAACGTCTGACCAAGGATAACTGGCCAATCCGGGCGCAACAGATACTTGAGCGAGTCAAGGCACAAAAGCCGGCAGTCGCGCTTATTGGTGACGACAATGCGCTGGAGTTGATGGGTGAATCCCTGCAAGCGCTGGGTATCCCGATTGTCTTTCTCGGTATCAACGGTGGGCCAGAACAGCACCCGGTATTGCTTAAAAAAGGGGTGACCGGGGTGCAGGAGCGACCATTTTTTGACCAAAGTATTCGCCATATACGCAAGATGGTCTCCAACCCGGATCGCTTCCTGATTCTGGCGGATGATTCTCCCACCATGCGCAGTACGATCCAGGAACGTTTTGGCGACCAGCGCAAGGAAACCATCCACGGCTCAGAAGTGGATATCCTGCTGACCAACGATCGTGACACCTGGCTGAATGCCATCACCAATGGCAAATCCAATGGCTACGCCGCTGTTATTGTCGGCACGTATCACACCATTCGGGACGGCCAGGGCGTACGAGCAGACCCAACCGACCTGATGCAAATGGCTCACAGCAGCTCGAGCCTTCCGATTTTTGCCTTGTGGGATGTGTTTATTGGTAAAGGTAAAGCAGCGGGCGGCTTTACCGTCTCAGCGTATAACGAAGGCCGTCATGCGGCACGACTGGTCAAATTGCTGCTGAACGGTACAGCAATAGATAAATTGCCTCATACCCAATCCCAGAAAGGCGAGCATGTTTATAGCGAGAGTGGTTTGCAACACTGGAATCTGCACCTGTCTACCCTGGATGCCAGCCAGACACGCTTCAAGGACTGATACCCTCATTCACCCATTATTCACCGGGTAGCCCTCAATCGCGACGGCTACCCATAACGGCGGGCTTCAGCAGCCGTCTCCCCCAGGTTCGCTCTGTTAATCCAGCCCTGCAACAGAGCAAGCAACCACCGCTGCCCATTTTCTCCAATTATTCCGTGTTCTGCGCGACGCCATTTGCCGCGCTCACTGCCAACAATGCGCCAGATCTGGATTAAATTGGAAAAGACTATGGAACAGCCCTTCACTTTTATCTATCACGTCAGCTGCTCACAGTGTACCTGGCAGTCCCAGTTCAAAGCACTGAGCGATCTCCCCGATGAGTGCCCCCACTGCCATGCACTCGCCTTGCACGTGGATCAGGAAAACACCCCACCGACGACTCCCCAACCTGCTTTACTTAGGCAACTTATGTGACACAATTCACATTATTTCGCGTTATACTACCGCCCGGTGGAATAACAAACACAATGCTCATAAGGATATGAAATATGTCTAACGATTATTCGACATTTGCACGCCGCATGGAGATGCTGCGCATGATTCCGGAAGAGCCCCTGACGCCGATCACTACTCGGGCAATCTGGGAAAAACTCAATCTTTCCTTCCCTTGTCACAAACGCACGGTTGAACGGGATCTGGTCGAGCTGTCCCAGCATTACGCTTATTATTGCACCGAACAGGGCCGCAGCCAGGCCTGGTCTTTTATGAAAGGCCGCAAAGAGCTGGCACCCACCAGTAATGCCGTGATTGCCCTGAGCTATATCCAGGCAAAGCCCTATTTGGAACAGGTGTTACCTGCCGAAGTGTACCAGGGTATCGAACCCCAGTTTATGGAAGCGGAAGCCACGCTGCAGCGCCACGGCAGCCACCTGAGTACCTGGCCCGACCGGGTACGGGTATTACCCGGAATGAAACAGCTGCACAAACCCACCGTCGATACCCAGGTATGGGCCACCCTGACCCAGGCATTACTGCTGGGCAAAAAATTTACTGCCCAGTACGCCAAACGCAGCGCTGATCACCCGAAAACCTTGCTGTTTTCCCCTCTGGGAATGGTCAGTAAAGGCAATATCCACTATCTGATTGCCACCGCTAACCAGCACACCAACCCGGTTATTTTTGCACTGCACCGCATGGCGAATGCGGCGTTATCTGACGACAATATCGACGAAAACCTGCAATTCAATATCGATGATTACATCTCGCGATTTGGCTGGACTCCCGCTGGAGAGATCATCCTTGAAGCCGATATTTCCCCCGAAGTGGCTTATCTGCTGGGTGAAACACCACTCAGTCAAACACAGGAAATCACGCCGCTTGACGATGGCAGTGACTGGTACCGACTGGTGGCTACCATCACCGACGACCAGGAAAGCAAATGGTGGGTATACGGTTTGAATCGTAATATCCGCGTCACCTCGCCGTCACACTGGGTTGATGAATTCAAGGATACAACCCGTCAAATGCTGGCCTTGTATGAATAACCCCCGAACCAGCGCCTGCCTCACCGTCTAATTCATCCCTAACTCACCGCCTCCGCCTCAGGCCAGCGCCACGTCAGCGCATACCATACGGCCAGTCATTCTGTTTCTGTTTGCCATAAAATCGTATCGGCACGGCCACCCTCGCGATAGCCATAACAGGTGTTCGTCATATGTTTGCGGTTAACCGGACTGCTGGCGTAACCAGGCTCATGTTGCAGGCGATAACCTTGAATGGTCTGGAAAGCAGCCGTTGCCAACACCGGTAATAATTCGGTCAGATGAGTACAGGCATACGAACGGCCGAGTGCTTCCTTGACGTCATTGATCCAGCCAGAACGGATTTTGATACCGACCAGCAAGTCGTAGCGAGGCCCAGCGCCAGAGCAATCCCGATACGGTGTGGAACGCATATCAGCACGCACTTCCCGAATCACCAGGCGGTCATCAACCGCCAGGGTCATGGTCATGTCATGCAAGGGGGAACCAACCGGCAGCTCACCCTTGTCACGCAGATGAAATGCGTAGTGCTTGGTATCCATCATGGTGGCTTCCACTTCCCACAAGCCATCACTGCGCAGGTAGCCCTGCACGTCAATCTGGCGACGATGTAATGGTGTACGGGTAACAGGACGAATGTCTTCGGGCATGCGGATACTCACAGTGAATCGATAAATCAGCCGGGTATGATAACCGGCTTGCCGCAAGAGACCCAAACCTCAGGCTTCACACATCAAAAAACCATAAGCCCACCACCACGGCAGTGATCATGCCAACGCCATCACAGAGCAACCCGGCCCAGAGGGCATAACGGATTCGGGTAATACCCACTACACCAAAATAGACCGCCAGCACATAAAAGGTGGTTTCGGTACTGCCTTGCATCACCGCCGCAATATGCCCGGCCACTGAGTCGACGCCCTGGCTATTCATCACATCCAGCATCATGGCGCGGGCACCGCTGCCGCTGAACGGCTTCATCAGTGCTACCGGCAAGGCATCAACAAACAGCGTGCTGACCCCCAATACCGTCAGCAACCAGCGCACGCCATCCAGCAACAGGTCAAGGGCACCACTGGCACGAAAAACACCAATCGCCACCAGCATCGCCAGCAGATAAGGAATCAACTGCACCGCGGTTTCAAAACCGCTTTTGGCGCCGCAAACAAACTGCTCATACACTGGCTGTCGCCGCCATAACCCGGCAGCAATCAGACTGACGATCAACAACATAATGATACCGTTGGCCAGCTGCTGTGAGGTATCCGCCAGTTGCTCCACCGGTAATGATCCAAGCCAGAAAACCATGGTCGCGACCAGCGCCACCAGCCCTCCCAGATACGCCAGCAGTACGGCATCCAGACGGATTTTTTGCCACCACATCACCGCCAGCAAACCCGTCAATGTGGACGCGGTGGTGGCCAATAAAATGGGTACAAATACATCAGCAGGATTCGCCGCGCCCAACTGGGTACGGTACATGAAAATGGTGACGGGCAATAAAGTGACAGAGGAGGTATTCAGCACCAGAAACAGGATCTGGGCATTACTGGCGGTATCTTTGAGAGGATTCAGTGTTTGCAGAGCCTGCATCGCCTTGATGCCCAGCGGCGTGGCGGCGTTATCCAACCCCAGCATATTGGCAGCCAGGTTCATGGTGATAGCCCCTTGTGCTTCATGTCCCGCAGGCACTTCCGGCATCAGCCGCCGAAACAGCGGTGCCAAGCCTCGGCCGAGCCAGTGAATAACACCGGTTTTTTCGGCAATGGCAAACAGTCCCGACCATAACGCCAGCAGACCGATCAGCCCGATAGCAATATCAACCGAAAGGGTCGCCATATCGAAACTGGCATTCACCAGTTGCTGAAACACCTCGCTGTCACCGCCGGCCCAACGCACCAGAGCCGTGGCAAAACCGACCAGAAAAAACAACGCCCAAACAAGATTCAAGCACGGCTCCCGACTATCTGCATTGAGCTTCGATTTATACGCACTCAGTGGTGAATGTCCAGCAACCAGGCTCGACACCCTGCCCGGCAGAACACCTCAACGCCATCGACCAGCGCCAGAAAAAATCCCAAAAAAAACGGCCACAAGGGCCGTCAAAACTAGATCTAACAGAGGGAGAGCAGATAAACAATGAAACTGCTTGTGTTAAGAGGTACTTACCGGCATTTGGTTCCCTGGCGCTGTAAAAAATAATGATTCTTTGCCATCCGGCACCGTTGTCGCGGCGAACATTACCAAGTTAGTGCTTGCGACTGGCACAGGAACCCATAAGCTGGGCGTTTATCTAACCTGGAGCTTCCATGAACCCGCCAGCCCGAGCCACGCCTGTTCTCATGCTGCTGATTTGCGTGATTTGCTGGGGCAGTGTGTTTCCTATTTCCAAAGTCCTGTTGCAGTCGGTTTCCGGGCTGTCATTGCTGATGTGGCGGTTTCTGATCGCGCTGGTCTGTGTCTGTCTTTATCTGCTGGTGCAGCGCAAGCCCTGGCCGACACTGAGCGGATCGCAATATCTGGTTCTGGCGGCACTTGGCGTGCTCGGGGTGGGCAGTTTCAACCTCGCTCTTTACGAAGGTTTGCCCTACACCGAGGCCACCAACGGTGCCCTGATCATGGCGCTCAGTCCATTGGTGACGTCGATTGCAGCGGGAGCACTGGCCCGCCGCTGGCTCTCGGTTCAACAGTGGATCAGTCTGACCATTGGCCTGATCGGCGTAACCCTGGTGATTACCAACGGCGATGTTATGTCGCTGCTGCAACACGGCCTTAATCGTGGTGACCTGCTGATCAGCATCGGCATGTTGTGCTGGGCGGCCTTTACCATTGCCTCACAACGCGTCAGCCACTGGCTGCCTCCCATGTCGTTTACCCTGGTTACCATGACGGCGGGCTGGCTGGCGGTCAGTGTGTATGGCCTGCTGTTCAAGGAGATTCACCCCTGGCAAGAAATTCAGCTGCTCAACCCGATCGAGTGGCTGCAGTTGTTGCACATCAGCCTCTTTGGTTCTGTGCTGGCGTATCTGTTCTGGATTCAGGGCGTCAAGGCCATTGGTGCTGCCAATGCTTCGCTGTATTTTAATTTGGTGCCGGTGTCGGCTGCCTTGATTGCGCTGGCCATGGGGGTGCAGCTGAGTCTGATCCAGATCCTCGGCATTACCATTACCATTGTCGGGCTGAGTCTACCCTGGCTGGCCCGCTCGTTGTGGGCACGGCGGCATCAGGATGGGTTGCCACAATAAAAAGCCGGTACTCCGCCACTCATGGCGACCACACGCCTGGTCACTGGTCACTGGCCGACAACAAACAACAAACAACCGGCATAAAAAAAGACAGTGGTGAAAAACACACACTGTCTTCTAACCAGCGGAATAACCAACAAGCAGTATCCGGTATCAGCCCAGCAAATGCACCGCCCACAAGGTGATGCCCGGGAAGATGATCATCAGAATCACCCGCAAGATATCCGAGAGCAGGAACGGAATCACGCCCTTGAATGCATCCGTCATCAGCAAATCCTTGTCGAAGGACTTGATGATAAATACGTTCATGCCTACCGGCGGCGTAATCAAACCGACTTCAACCACCACCAGCGCAATAATACCAAACCAGATGCCCAGATCTTCCGCCGGCATACCAAAATCCATCACCGCAATAATCGGGTAGTAGATCGGAATGGTCAGCAAGATCATCGCCAGGCTGTCCATAAAACAGCCCAGAATCAGATAGGTCAGCAACATGATTGTCAGCACCAGATACGGCGACAGGTCGGCAGCCAGAATCATATCGGCACCCAATGAGGGTAACTGCGTCAGCGCAATAAAAACGCTGAACAGATCGGCACCCAACAGGATGAAAAAAATCATCGCCGTCGATACCGCCGTTTTAAGAATGCTGTCGCGAAAATCCGCCAACCGCATCTTGCCATGGGTAAAAGCCAGAATGGCCGTCAGGATCACCCCGACAGAGGCGGCTTCGGTAGGGGTAAAGATACCGGCATAAATACCGCCCAGAACAATCAGAAATATCACCGAAATATGCCAGACATCACCGGTGGAACGAAATTTCTGCGCCCACGTGGTTTTTGGCCCGGCCGGGCCGGAGTCCGGTTTCAGTCGCACATAAATCGCAATCGCCAGCATATAGCCGAACGCCGCCATAAAACCCGGAACAAAGGCCGCCAGAAACATTTTGGCGATATTTTGTTCGGTCAGTACCGAGAAGATAATCAGCACCATTGATGGCGGAATAAGAATCCCCAGGGTTCCCCCTGCCGCCAGCGCTCCGGCAGCCAGACCCGGCTGATAATTATTGGCTTTCATTTCTGGCAAGGCGACCTTGCCCATGGTGGAGGCAGTGGCCAGTGAGGAACCACAAATCGCTCCGAACGCGGCACAGCCGGAAATCGACGCCATCGCCAAACCGCCTCTTAACTGTCCGACCCAGACGTTGCAGGTACGAAACAGTTCACGGGTAATACCGGCACGGGTGGCCAGTTCGCCCATCAGCAAGAATAACGGTACCACCGACAGGTCGAAGGTGGAAAACTTGGACACCGGTACCGTGCCCATATAGTTCAGCACCGACTCCGGCCCGGCCAGCAGGCCATAACCCAGAGCGCCACAGGCCATCATCGACAGCGCGATCGGAATACGCAGCGCCATCAACACCATCAGCAATGCCATCATGGCAAAGGCCAGTTCTACATTGCTCATTTCCCGGCTCCACGTACAAAAGTGACGATACGATCAAGGCTCGTCAGGGCAATCAGGGCGGAAGACAATACGCCCGGTACAAACACAATCCAGAGCGGCAGTTCCAGAAGCATACTCTGCTCCATATAGTCGTAGGCATCGATACCGCCCAGCGTCAGCTGCCAGATCAGTACCAGTGATACGATCAGGAAAAACACTTCCCCCACCGTTTCCAGCAAGGCGACGGATCGCGGAGCCAGGTTATTGGTGAAAATATCCACCACCACATGGCCGTTACAACGGTGGCCTTCCGGTAAAAACAGAAAGACGGTTATACCCAGGCCAGCTTCCACCAGCTCGTAATCACCTTCGATAGCAGCACCAAACAGCGTACGACCGGTGATGCTGATCACCGTCATGGTGGCCAACATCAGCATCAAAAAACCGCCCAACAGTGCGAACTGACGGGACAGCCATGCCATACCGAGACGTACCTGTTCCAGCCAGACTGGCTGGGTCAGGGATATATCAGTCATGAGCCACTAACGACCTGCTGGTATTTTTTGATCAGGCTAACGGCTTTTTTGTACAGTGCTGTACCATTTTCGCCGTCGTCATTCATATCTTCTATCCAGTCGTCAGTCACCGGTTGCATGGTTTGCTTCCAGCGAGCCGTTTCTTCCTCTGTCAGGGTATAGAAGGGGTTGTTTTCTGCTTCAGAAGCGGCATATCCCGGCAGCTCGGCCAGGTCCATGGCATGACCCAAACGGCGGGCTTCGTTGATACCGGAGTTGTTATCGATCACCTGTTTTAAATCCGCGGGTAATTTCGCGTAGGCTTTCTTGTTCATGGTAAAGAGGAAGAACTGGGTATACAGACCGTGTTCACCCTTGATCTCGGTATGGTTGGGTGCCAACTGCTGTATTTTTAGCGGGTTAACCACCTCAAACGGCATCACCGCTACATCCACAACCCCTTTGGACAAGGCACTCGGCAGGGCTGGCACCGGCATAAATACCGGGGAACCGCCGACCAGACTGAAGGCTTCAGCCATCGCTTTGTTGGGTGCCCGCATTTTCAGGCCTTCCATATCCGCAGTGGTCTTGATCAGCACGTCACGGGAATGCAGTGCACCCGGAGCATGGGTATGAATGGCCAGCAAATGCACATCGCTCAGCTCATCCTGCATTTCTGTTTCGGCATACTCCTGCATCGCCATACTGGTTGCTTCGGCACTGGCGGGCATAAAGGGCAATTCAAACACACCAGCTTTCGAGAAACGGCCCGGAGTATAACCACCGACTGTCCAGACAATATCGGCTACGCCTTTACGGGCCTGGTCAAACAGCTGCGGCGGTTTGCCACCCAACTGCATTGCCGGATAAATATCGATTTTGATACGGCCATCGGACTCTGCCATCACCTTGTTGGCCCAGGGCACCATCATTTTTTGGTGAGCCGCGGACAACGGCGTCAGGAAGTGATGTAACTTGAAGGTAAATTCAGGTTCAGCAGCCTGGGTGTTCAAGGTTGCCATACCAGCAACGGTAAGGCTCAACGTCAGGAGCAGCTTTTTCAATTTCATTGTTTGTCACCTTGTTATTTTTATCGGGCATATCTTGCCACCAGCAAAATCATGCACCCCAGGAACTGTCTGAGGGTTTGACCGACATTTTTGTCTGGATGTAATTCATCCTTATTGGCACCAGTACACTCACTGGATCATGGCAACTGGCAGTTACTAAACAGCAACTTGATCAACGGTATCAAGCTAGCATCCCGAGCCGCCATGCAGATAATTAAATAAGCATAAGAGCCATTCATTTTTTGCATAGAGGTTATCTATCGATGGCAATCTCTTCTGTTTTTAACGTTATTAGACAACGCTTTTGATGGTACAAACCAGCCTGTCAACATCTCATAAATAGCCTTTTAATATCCCATCAACAGCCAGCAAAAAACCCGACAAACCCCCATAAACAGCCTCTTTTTAGCTTATTATGGATAAAATCCGGCTGACTCTGAGCAGCCAGCCGTGGCTCGGTCATGTTGGCCGAACAGCGTGATCAGAAGCTGTTGGCAGCACTCGCAACAGCTTCAGGCTATAGCAAAAACAAATAGCACTCGGAGAAAATTGGAATACCGGATGAGTAGCACAAGCCAAGATGTTGCAGGCATACTGGCCGACAGAAAAACAGGCGCGTCTCGCGCTGCTGTGCCGATCGATGGATGCACCGGACAATCAGTATGTCATTTAAGTACCAGCAGCATGCTGACGGTATTCAGGGATTCAACCACATAGTACGAGGGGATTTATGCCTGATACATCGATGTCCCTGCCCGTTACCCTGACACTGGTTCCCTATCCGTCAGAACCGGACAATCCATCGCTGCCACGGTGGCGACTGGACAACCGTTCAGGGGCAGCTCTCTTATTACGCCCGGGCGCGGATACTCACACCGCTGCCGTACCGGTGCTGCAGCAACACGAGTGCAAATTGTTTGGCAAACTGATGATTTCCGAGCTGCTCTTTGTTGAGCAGACCGAACTGCTCTGCCGCACCAGTGCCGACAGTTATCTGTTGTTGCTGGTGATCGAAAGTCACCCTGAAAATCCGCACAACACCAGGCAACCAGAGTCGCCAACCCATACTGGATGCTTGCTGAATCCGGGCACGGCGCTAGTGCTGGGTTATCCACCAGGCTGCCGGGTGATGACGTTATCCATTCCGGCCCCGGAGTTGCTGCAAGCCCTGGCCGCGATGGGGTATTCCCAGGATCACAATAGCGATACGGCTGACCTCACCTTGCAGCTTTCTGATACCGATGACGCCCTGCCAGAAGCGCTTTATCATATTCTGCAGGCGATGCGAGCTTCGGCCTCACGCCCGATCACAGCGGCCACCCGGCGCTGCTATGAACAGCTGCTGTACGATACCCTGCTGGACAGTGTCACGATCCAGCAACAACAACCCGGACAGCCAACCATCAGCAAACACCCGCAAATTGAACAGGTACGGCAGCTGGTGATGACCCATATCACCGAAGATTTTGATCTCCGTGATATTGCTTCTGCCTGCAAGGTCAGCGTCAAAACTCTCTACAACCTGTTTAATCGGGAGTTGGGGATCACACCCTCAGTATTTATCCGCCACCGCAAACTTGAAGCCGCCTACGCCGATATCCAGCACTGCCCAGAGCACAACATCACTCATATCGCGACCCGCTACGGCTTTACCAACCTCAGTCGTTTTGCCGCTTACTTCCGCGAACAGTATGGCGAATCACCCTCTGAGACGCTGCGCAAACGCCGCCAGCAAGATGCCACTGCCCCAGCGGGGGCATCTATTTAATCCGGTATTTAATCCGGAGCTCACTCTGGGCTACTGGATGGAGCTACTGACTGAATGGAGCTCTGAATGGAGCACCTGGTTCGTCAAAAACCACATGCCTTTTATCCTCACCCTGCCCACAGACAGACACAAAAAAACCGGGCAAGCCCGGTTTCCTGTTGTAACAAGAGTGTGGCCACTCTTGCTTGCAGAACAACGATAACAAACACATTGACGGAGCTGTTTTTCAAACAGCGCGTCAGGCCCGACCGGACAGCACACCACAACCGTTGCTGCCCGGCTCCGGGATCAGAACTTGTAAATGGCCATCACTTCCAGCTGCTTACCCTTCGGACGGATGTTAGGGAAAGTGCTGGTGTTGTTTAATGTACCCACGTCCTGCTTACGGAATTCAACCCCCAGATCCAGACCCTTGGTGTAGTTGTAGATCACGTTGGCATTCATGGCATTCAGCTCGCTGTCAGCGTCATCATCGACACCAATGTGAGCCATACGAATGGTGGCTTTGGTTTTTTCGTTAACCTGGTAAGCCACTGCGGCGGTATAACCGGTTTGTTGTACCAGCTTGCCATCTTCCGCATCGGAGTTTTTCCCACCATAAGCTCCTGCAACACCAAAACCGGTGTAAACGCCCAAGCCTTTACCAGTGTAAGCACTGCCGTACAGAGTGACATCACCCATACCCAGTTTACCGGCGAAAGAGAAACCACCACCAAAGACGGAGTTTTCATCGTCATTGTTGGAACCATCGCCCTGAGCGACATCACGGCCAACCGCCGCGACAGTGTAGCCGGAGCCACCTTCAAAACGTTGGGTATAAGCCGCCACCATGTCCGGGAAAGCCGCACCGGTATTCACAGGGTCCTGCAAGCTGATACGAACCGGGCCAGAGGTGTAGTGCATCACCAGGTTCGGGCGAATGGTACCGCCGTTACCACCAATCGTACCAAGACCAGGACCCCAGAAGTTAACCTGGGCAGCATCCATTGGAGCAGTTGCAAAGAAAGCACCACTCCAGGTTTGTCCCAGAGTAACCTTATCGATTTGCATATAAGCGTGACGCAAACGCCAGTCATAAGTTGAAGAGTTGAAATAACCGCCGTAAAAGTCACCCTCAATAAAGGTCGTGATTTTATGGCCATCCACAACACGCTCGGTTTTGAAATTCAGACGAGACTGACGAGCAGTCGCATCAAAAGAATTACTGACATCGTTAGCGGCATCGGCATCCGGACGGTTAAACACGCCTTCTGCCTTGATGTAACCGCCAACGCTGTAGGTGACGCCATTCATTTCAGCGACTTGTCCTGCACTGGCAGCGGATGCCAGTACGGATGATGCAATAGCCAAAGCTAATGTATGCTTCTTCATGTTTACGCCTTTATTATTTATTGTTTTCGTTCTCCAACGGTTGCTCTGCTGTCAAACAAGCGTCAGTCAATCAACCCCTCCAGTGTCGTACAGCCTTATCAGAAAGGCTGTACATATATTGAAAACACCATACGCTGCGTGTAAAAAGCCATCGAATTACCGCTTGCTGCCATAACTTTTTGAGATACCAGAGATTTTTTTCATCGATTATGGGTCACAACGGGTTACTTTTTGTTATGGCCGACAACCAGCCCGCAACAGAACCAGCCACAACCAGCCCAATAGCCATCAACCCCAGGCCACCCACACCAGCCCCTGAAAACCCCAGTAATCTCAACCCTATTCCCCAGTAATCTGAATGGGTGACGATCGAACCCAACGCAGTCAAAACCATCCTGACACACCGGACTCCTCCCCAAATGATGTCAAAAAAGTACCAGTGATAATCACTATCCTCCATTCAGGATCTGATCAGTCTTGTCCATCATGCAGCCGATACCAGACACTATTCAGTTGAGGCAAACATGAAAACTATAACGACTCAGGTAGCCATCATTGGCTCCGGCCCATCCGGTTTGCTGCTGGGCCAGCTGTTACACAAACACGGCATTGATAACGTGATTATTGACCGCGTTGATGGCGACTACATCCTTGGCCGCATTCGGGCGGGTATTCTGGAACAAGGGTTTGTTGACCTGGTACGGGAAGCCGGGGTCGCGGAACGTATGGATGCCGAAGGTCATATCCACGAAGGTTTTGAACTGTCGATGAACGGCGAGCGCACCCGCATTGACCTGAAAGGGCTGACCGGAGGCGACACGGTGATGTGTTACGGCCAGGTCGAAATTACCCGGGACTTGATTGAAGCACGTCAGGCCCTGGACTTACCGACCTACTACAACGCCAGCGACGCCACACCTCACGATGTAAAAAGCGATGCCCCCTATGTCACATTTGTACATAAGGGTGAAGAATACCGCCTCGACTGTGATTACATTGCCGGTTGCGACGGTTTTCACGGCGTATCCCGCCAGACGATTCCAGCCGAAGTCCGTACCGAGCACGAACGTGTTTACCCGTTTGGCTGGCTCGGTTTTATGGCCGATGTCCCCCCCTGTAACCACGAACTGATCTATGCCATGAGTGATCGCGGTTTTGCCCTGGCCAGTCAGCGCTCCGCCACCCGTTCACGCTATTACCTGCAAGTACCGTTAACCGACAATATCGATGACTGGAGCGACGAACGCTTCTGGACTGAGATAAAAAAACGCCTGCCCGCAGATATCGCCGCCAATATGGAAACCGGCCCGAGCATTGAAAAAAGCATCGCGCCATTACGCTCGTTTGTGTGTGAACCGATGCAATACGGCAATCTGTTTCTGGTCGGAGACGCCGCCCATATCGTGCCACCTACCGGTGCCAAAGGGCTAAACCTGGCCGCCTCCGATGTGGCCACGCTGTGCAAGATCATGGTTCGGGTTTACAAGGAAGGCGACAAGAGCTGTATCACACAGTACTCCGATATTGCCTTGCGCCGGGTCTGGAACGGTGAACGCTTCAGCTGGTGGATGACCAGCATGATGCACGATTTTGGTGACGACCTGTCCGGGGGCAACAATATGGAACCCTTGATGTACAAACGCTTTATGGAATCGGAGCTGAATTATTATCTGGGTTCAGACAATGGTCGCAAGGTCATTGCGGAGCAGTACGTGGGTTTGCCTTACGAAGACCTGAAGTCCTGAAGTAAGTAAGCCGGTGTCCCTGAATCAGGTTCAGGGACAATACCTCACTACATAACCCCACACCGAACCCCACCGTCTTGCCGGACAGGGCCATGCTTTTTATTTATGGCCCATGGTCCGGAATCCATGGGTTGTGACGGCAACCCTATGACCACCTGAGTTCCCTTCTCAACAGCTCCCTCTCAATGCCACACCTGAGCGCTAAAGAACGCGGCAAAATGCGGCCGCAGGCGGCACATTCGCCGCTCCAGTTGCGGCCATTCCAGTAGCAACAGATCCCTGGCAGACTGCACCTGTAAACGCTGATCCACGGTAGTGGCTTGCGACCACTGCCTGGCCACCAGCTCCGTGCAGCGGCTCAGTTTGACCAGCGCCATTTCGGCTCGTCCTGCTTCCAGATAAGCGTCCACCAGATTCAGCAAGGGGGCCACGACCGCTAGCAAGGCCGGCTCTGACAACGGGGCGGCGGCATCCAGTTCCGCATAACCCAGACTCAACGCCTTATGGAAATCGTCACAGGCTTGCTGCGGATTGCCAGCCAGCAGCGTTCGTTGTCCGGATTCAATCCAGAAAACCCAGCCGTCCGGCATATCCTGCCCAGTCACATTACGTTTACGGGATGCCCGGTTCATCGTTTTGCCCCGTCAGTGTGGCACCCGCTGTTTGTCGTCAGATGCCGCCCTGGGTCAGCTTCGCCGGATCCAGTAATCGCTCCAGCTCAGCCCGCCCCAAATTGGTTTGCTCGTCCGCCACGTCCAGTACCGGCCGTTTTTCTTTATACGCCTGCTTGGCAATCTCTGCCGCTTTCATATAACCCACTATCGGATTCAGCGCAGTCACCAGAATCGGATTACGCGCCAGCGCCTGCTGCAGATTGGCTTCGTTCACAGTAAAGGTGGCAATGGCCTTGTCGGCCAGCAAGTGTGATGCATTGGCGGCCAGCTCAATACTGCCCAGCAGATTAAACGCAATCAATGGCAGCATGACATTCAACTCAAAATTGCCAGATTGGCCACCGATGGTAATGGCAGTATCGTTGCCAATAATCTGGGCCGCCACCATGGCCGTGGCTTCGGGGATCACCGGATTGACCTTGCCCGGCATAATCGATGAACCAGGCTGCAGTGCTTCCAGTTCAATTTCTCCCAACCCTGCCAATGGGCCAGAGTTCATCCAACGCAAGTCATTGGCGATTTTCATCAGGGCGACAGCCAGGGTTTTGATCGACGCAGAGGTTTGTACTGCCACGTCCTGCGAGCTGATCAACATAAACAGGTCCGGGCCAGGCTGGAACGGTAAACCGGTTAACTTGCTCAGTTCATGGTTAAACAACTCGGCAAATTCCGGATGCGCATTCACTCCGGTACCTACCGCGGTTCCTCCCTGCGCCAGACGCAGCAGCTGGGTCAATTGATGGTCCAGGTTCTTGCGGCAGCTGCGAATCTGCTCCGCCCAGGCCCCCAGGCTCTGGCTCAGACGTACCGGCATGGCGTCCATCAGATGGGTACGGCCGGTTTTGACGTAGCCGTCCACACTGGCGGCCTTGCTGCGTATTTCCCGGTACAGGTGATCCAGCGCCGGAATCAATACATCACTGAGCGTGATTGCGGCACTGATATGAATACTGCTTGGAATAGTATCGTTACTGCTCTGGCCACAATTAACGTGATCATTGGCACTCACGGTCTGGCCCAACGAGCGGCTCGCCAGCGTCGCAATCACTTCGTTGGCGTTCATATTGGTGCTGGTGCCGGAGCCGGTCTGGAAGACGTCCACCGGAAAGTGAGTCATCAGAGCCTCATCGGCCAACAGTTGATCCACAGCACCTACAATCGCGGCAGCAATGTCGCTCTCCAGCAGCCCCAACTGACTGTTGGCCCGGGCTGCCGCTGACTTGGCCAACAGCAAGGAGGTGATAAAAGGCTGAGGCAGACTGCGGCCGCTGATGGGGAAGTTATTGATGGCGCGCTGGGTTTGTGCGCCCCACAGTGCCGCCTCCGGTACTTGTAACTCACCCATGCTGTCTGTAACGGTACGATAATTCATGCTGTTCTCCTTGGCTTGTAACTCAACAAAATCGTCATCCTGCAGAATATTCCAGGCTGTAGCCGGCAATGGTGCGTAACTGCCATTGCAAGCGATTAACTGAACGCCGCTGATGGGGCTTGGAGGCAATCGACGACAGGCCATTCAGTGGATGATGGCTGTAGTCCATACACAGCTGCCGCCAGTTTTCCGGCACCAGTTCATCGGCAATGGCTTCCAGCAACAAATCATATTCGCGGCGGTAAACACGCCGTTTGATGCAGTTGCAGCTACGTGGAAAAACAATTTCTTCCAGATCCAGCCAGCGCTGAATATTTCCCGGGCTGTCTGGCTCTGTGCCATATCGCACGGCATGACGCATCGAGATCAGTTCCAGGTAGTTATCCATTGCTTGTTGACTGGCCATTTACATGCTCCTGCATCCGGTTTGGACCGATAAGTTGTCGTCAGTTCTGCACTCAGCCATTGCCGGCCACCACAGAAACAAAGAATTGATGTTCAGGGTTGATTTATTAATGATAATGATTAGCATTCATTAAAACGTCAACCCGATATCGCTTATCCGGGCATTAATTTCATTCTCTGAGAGCAACACGTCATGACCAACATCCGCACCGGCATCATTTTTGGCACCGACACCGGCAACACCGAGGACATCGCACACCGCATGGCCGACCAGCTTCAGCAGTACAATATCACCGCCGAGGTTTACAACATTACTGAGGCCGACCCGGAAACCTTCAGTAACTATGATCTGCTGATACTGGGTATTCCGACCTGGGACTTTGGCGGCATTCAGGCCGACTGGGATGATATGGAAGAGATCTTGCCGCAACTGGATCTGAGCCGACCGGTGGTGGCGCTTTACGGTCTCGGGGATCAGTTTGGTTATGGTGATTATTTTGTTGATGCCATGGGCTGGCTGCATAACCATCTGCAACTGTCCGGCGCCCGGTTTGCCGGTTACTGGCCAACCACAGGCTATGAATT
The DNA here is from genome assembly GCF_030689165.1 of Oceanobacter sp. 4_MG-2023. Classification (NCBI taxonomy): domain Bacteria; kingdom Pseudomonadati; phylum Pseudomonadota; class Gammaproteobacteria; order Oceanospirillales; family Oceanospirillaceae; genus Oceanobacter; species Oceanobacter sp. 4_MG-2023. The sequence goes on from NZ_JAUYVV010000025.1 coordinate 18,076, forward strand.
TGACGCCTCGCTGGCGACGCTGGCAGACGGCAAGCAGTTCTGTGGCCTGGCCATTGATGAAGACCAGCAATTTGATCTCACTGACGACCGGGTCAGCCGCTGGATCAGCCAGGTGATGAGCGAATACCGCCAGCTCGCCGATGTGGCGGAAGCAGGCTAAAGCCGGCCAAGTCCGTTCACCGCCCCGGTACTCCGGATGCCATCGTCACGATGACATCCGCCGGGATGGTCGCTGGTCAGATCCCCCGCAAAAATACCAGCAGATCCTGTTGCCCGGTTTCTTGCAATGCTTCCCAGGCTTGCCGGGCAGCCTCGGCTTCACCTCCGTGCCAGTTAATGGCTTCCACCAGCGTCTCGGCACGGCCATCATGCAAAAAACGCGAGTCGCCATTCCCTTCGATCAGCCCCAGTCCCCACAGCGGTGGAGTTTTCCATTCGCGGTCACTGGCGTCACCTTCCTTCATGCCATCACTGAGTGCTTCCCCCATATCGTGCAGCAGCAGGTCGGTATAGGCATAAATGGTTTGCTGGTTCAGCTGCTCGAACGCTGACGTATCCCCGGTGGTCAGTGTCGGCCGATGACAATCGTCACAGCCGACCTGCTCAAACAGATCGGCACCACGGTCAAACTGTGTCTGGTCGTCGATACGGCGGTCATACACCGCCAGCAGTGTCAGAAAATCATTAATGGCGTTGAGACTATCCAGGCTGACTTCGGGGTCGCCCCCACTGGGCTGTTCGCTACAGATCGATTGCTGATCGGTGCAGGGTTCCGCCGGATTCAGCGGCGTTGTCAGCCCCATATCCTGATGCAACGCCCCCGCGCTCTGGCCTCTCAAGGTGCATTGCACCGCTTTCCAGCCAAAACGGCCGAGACAGGCAACCCCTTCCCGCTCCAGCGAATGGGCACGGCCGGAAATACCATCCTGATCCTGATCATCCGGATCATGCCACTGCAGGATTTGTGCTTCCGGCACCAGCTCCAGCAAACCCACACCGGTCAGTTGGGGGGACAAGCGCGGTCCCAGCTGTACGCCATCATCTAACGTGTGCTCGGCTTCCGATAGCTGAAATTGTGGCTGCCCCAGTCCAATATCCTGCCAGGTCACGCGACCTTCCGGAGCACCAACCGTGGCCGATGTTTGCAGCTGGCCACCCAAATAAGTATCGGGCTGGCCATCCAGTGTCCCCAGGCGGAACAGAATCCCATGTGACGTGGTGCCATCGTCATTCAGGCTGGCAGCACGACCAGACACCAGATGACAGTCGTCGCAGGCAGAGGCAATAAACAGCGGCCCGAGGCCATCCAGCAGAGTCCGGCTGCCCGGTGCCGCGGTCCAATCAGCGACAAACAGTTCCCGCCCCTGGGACACCGTCGGCGCGGTCGCAAGATCCAGCCCCGGAATAAACTGCAGAAATGCCAGGTCATCCTGGAAGGTCACCGTTACCGCGCCTCCCACCGCTTGCCATTCTCGCGGCTCTTCGGTGTCCGGGTCTGTGCTTGGGTCTGGGGTTGTATCGACGGGCGCTTCCGTGGTTGTGCCAGAATCCGCCGATGTTCCATCCGCTCCACAGCCACTCAGGCTGACCAGCGTCAACGTCGACAACAACAAAGTGGCCGCCCAATGGGCGGCCTCTTTGTCGGGCTGATGTTTGAAAAAGATGTTTTTCATGGCTCGACCGATGACATCACCAGAGTAGGTACACGATAGGTCCAAAGATCAATGGTGCCTTCTCCGCCGCCCAAAGAGCCCTGGAAGCTCCAGCCCCAGGAGAACACGCTGCCATCCTGACGCTGACCAATGGTGTGCAAGGCACCATTACCCAGATCCACTACGTTATCGAAACCAAAAACTGATGATGATGGCTCACTGACGTCGCCATCCTGCTCCAGCCCCAAGGTGCCGAGCATGTTTTGTCCCCATGGATAGACCTGGCCGTCTTCACGTTCGGCAAAGCTCTGGTTGCCTCCCGCCCATACCGCAACGGCATCCTCAAACCAGGGCAGTTTTTTCGGGCTGGTGATTTCTTGGGGCCAGTCCGGATCAACATTGTCATTGTCGTACAGGCCTATCTGGCTGCTGTAGTTCAGACCCCAGCCATATACGGCGCCGCTCTGGGCTACTGCCAAGACATGACCTTTACCGGCCACAACGGCTTCGATGGGTTCATCGATGCTGATTTGCGTGGGCGTTGGGTGCTCATCGGTATCTTCAGTGCCCAGTCCGAGCTGGCCATAGTTGTTCTGGCCCCAGCTCCAGACCCGCCCATCGCTATCCACCGCCAGGGAGAAGGAAGCCCCGGATGCAATCTGGATGATATTGCTGACATTCGCTTTCACCGGGACATCCCGATCTTCCGTGGTGCCGTCACCCAACTGGCCGTACCGGTTGGTGCCAAACGCCGAGACAGTGCCATCCTGATGCAAGACCAGCGTCTGGTTATAACCCCGGGTCACTGCGACCGCATCGGTGATACCGGCCACCTGTAACGGCGTTGATGCATCGTCTTCATTGAGGGTATCCGCATCGGCCTCCCCCTGCCCCAGCTGGCCACTGCCACCATTACCCCACATCCAGATGGTCCCGTCATCGGCCAGCGCTGCTGAGGTGTTCTGCCCAAAGGCGAGGGACAGAAAGGTCGGCTCGGTGGTGATCATTACCGGAGCATACGGATGCTCATCCACATTCAGGTCAGAGCTCGGGTTGGACACAAAACCCAGCCCGGCCTGGCCGTAGTTGTTGCGGCCCCAGCTGTAGGTGCCATCGGCACGAATAGCGCCAGAGTGCGCATTACCACCAGCCACCGGTTTACCAAAATACGCCGTATGGGTTTCCACTACCTGATTACCGGCGGTGTCGGTCGCGGTGACTTCATAGTGGTTGCTGCCAGGTGTCAGCAGCAGGCGTGCCTGATATTGGCCATCGTCGGCATCCGCTGCTGCCGTGACGGTTTGATCACCCAGGGTGACACTGACGTCAGACACAGCCTGGTTATCCGTGGCATTGATACGCACCGTCGTCGTCAGCGCCTGGGTCGCATGGCCATTGGATGGAAACACAAAGGACAATTCTGGCGCTTGTGTATCGAGAATCAGCGTGCGGGTGTCGCTGGTGGTATTACCGGCGGCATCGGTAACGGTGATTTCCAGCTCGTTGTCACCGTCGGTCAGCGTTAGATCGACGCTGAAGCTGTCGTTATCCAGTGTCGCAACCACATGATCGCCATTCAGCAGCACGGTGACAGCACTGACCGACTCGTTATCGCTGACATTACCTTCCAGCGTCACCGCTGCAGTCGCCACCATGGACTGATCGGCCGGGGTGATATTAAACACTTCCGGCAGCTCAGTATCCTTTGAGGAGTCAGAATCTGATCCACATCCCGCCAAGGCCAACGATGCCAGGAATACCGAGTAATACAGACGATTCATTACGCCTCTCCATTGTTATTGAGTTATTTATCAGTACGTATAGAAAACAAATCGTACCTTTCCTTTCAATTAAATACAAATCATTATTATTTAGATTGTGTTGTGGTTTTATCTGGAGAGTTGAACAGACAGGACAGCTACGCCTGACCTGAGCAGGATGCTCAGGCAGTCAGATGGGTAAATAAAAGCGAGGGATAAAAAAAGAGAAATAAAAAAGCGAGATCAAATTGCGCAGGACCAGCCGCTGTCCGGTTCTGGACGTTGTGCGGCTGCCCACTATCAAGCGTCAAGCGTCAGCCATGTACTTCGCTGTTATCCAGCGCGGCGGCGGCTCCTAACAATCCGGGGTTATCGGCCACACACAGCCAGACCGGAACGTCTTCAAGATAGTGTTGAAAGCGGCCCTTGTTAATCATCGCAGCATGAAACTGGCTGGCCAAAAACAGCTCTTTGACACGAGGCAAGATGCCGCCACACAAATACACACCGCCACGGGCACCCAGCGTCAGTGCCTGATCACCCACAACCGCTCCCAATATTTCAAAAAAATGCGTCAGGGTGCGACGCCCTAACGAGTGTTCGTCTTGTTGTGCCTGCTGACTGATGCTGGCTGGAGTAGCACACTCAGCGTCAAGCCCGTGGATTTGCGCCAGTATCTGATACATGTCCAGCAACCCCTGCCCAGACAACAGGCGCTCGACCGATACCCGGCCGTAGCGTTGCTGCATGCCTTGCAGAATGGCGTATTCTGCCGCGCTGGTCGGTGCAAAGCTGACGTGACCACCTTCGCCAGACAGCGGTACCCAGCCGCCTTGTACTGGCACCAGCCCTGAGACTCCGAGGCCGGTACCCGGGCCAATCACCAGCCGCGTGCCCTGTTCATACCAATGTCCCTCAGCCTGTGAATGACAGACTGCCGTATGGCCAATATGCACATCGACCAGATCCTGCCCCGGCACCTGCAGCATACCCAACGCCATCGCGGTAAAATCGTTGACCAGTTTGAGTTGCTGCAGGCCGAGGTGATTCATCAGTTGCTGACGATGGAATACCCAGTGATTGTTGGTCATAACAATATCGTCGTCAGTCACCGGACAGGCCAACGCCAGACAGGCCCGATGAATACCGCTGACGCCCATCTGCCTGCTGTAGCACTGGATAGCGGCTTCGATGCCGGGAAAGTCGGCGGTTTCCAGCGTCAGGATATGGCTGAGAGTGACGCTACCGGGCTTCACCAAGGCAAAACGGGCGTTGGTGCCGCCGATATCCCCGACCAAGACATGCTCACCGGCCAGCACAGGCTCGTCGAAACCCGCCGCTGGCACCGGATGATCGGCGAACGGCTTCATGCCTCGACCTCGGAATTACGACCAGCCTCCGAACCGTTACCTTGCAGATGCTCTGGCACCTGGTCGGTGTCGGAACTAAAGCAGAATACCGTGGCACCCCGCTCGGCTTCGTTCACCTGGCTGCGCATCGGGCCAAACAATTCACGCCCCATACCCAGCCCATGCTGCTTGACCACCGCCGGTTCGCTGGCCGGGCGCTGCAACCAGAGGTCATCCTCTGCCAGCAATAACAACTCACCGGTCGTGGCATCGAGACGAATCCGGTCGCCGTCCTGCACATACGCCAACGGCCCGCCCAGTTGGGCTTCTGGCCAGACATGGATCGCCGCCGGGACTTTGCCGGAGGCTCCGGACATACGACCGTCGGTCACCAGCGCCACCTTGAAGCCCTTGTCTTGCAGCGTGCCCAAAAACGGCGTCAGTTTATGCAGCTCGGGCATGCCGATGGCGTTGGGGCCCTGATAACGCACCACCGCAATAAAATCTTTCTCCAGTTCTCCGCGCTTGAAAGCCTCGGCCAGATCGTCCTGGTCGTTAAAAACAATGGCGGGAGCTTCGACCACTCGATGTGCTTCTGCTACCGCCGAGACCTTGATCACGCCACGGCCAAGGTTGCCACGCATCAGCTTCAGGCCACCATTGGCCGAGAACGGCGTCGCGGCCGGACGCAAGACCTGATCATCCAGCGAGCTGGTTGTGCCTTCGCGCCAGACCAGTTCGCCATCCTGTAAAAACGGCTCCTGGGTATAACGGGACAAACCATGGCCCATAATGGTCATCACATCGTCGTGCAAATAACCGGCTCCGAGTAACTCCCGCACGATATAACCGACACCCCCTGCGGCATGAAAATGATTGATATCAGCTTCGCCATTGGGGTAAACCCGGGCAATCAGAGGCACCACATCGGACAAATCGGAAAAGTCCTGCCAGTCAATAATTACCCCAGCTGCTGCCGCAATGGCAATGATATGCATGGTGTGATTGGTGGAACCGCCGGTGGCCAGCAAGGCCACAATGCCGTTCACCAGCGATTTCTCATCGACGATTTCATACAGCGGTGTGTAGCGACCATTGGGAGCCGTCAGGCGTACCGCTTGCTGCGCCGCATAACGGGTCAGCTGCTCACGCAATTCGGTGCCCGGATTCACAAAGGAAGAACCGGGCAAGTGCAGCCCCATGATCTCAACCATCATCTGGTTGGAGTTGGCAGTGCCGTAAAAAGTACAGGTACCGGCGCTGTGATAGGAATCGGATTCACATTGCAGCAAGGCATCACGACCGATCTTGCCCTGGGCGTATTCCTGGCGAATACGGGCTTTTTCCTTGTTCGGCAAGCCGGAAGGCATTGGCCCGGCAGGGACAAACACGGTGGGCAAATGCCCGAACCGCAACGCCCCCATTAGCAGGCCCGGAACAATCTTGTCGCATACCCCCAGATACAACGCGGCATCAAACATATTGTGCGACAGCGATACCGCTGTTGCCATGGCGATCAGATCCCGGCTGAACAACGACAGCTCCATCCCCGGCTGCCCCTGGGTCACGCCGTCACACATGGCCGGCACCCCACCTGCAAACTGGGCCACAGAGCCAAGTTCCCGAATGGCGTCACGGATCTGATCCGGATAGCGCTCAAACGGCTGGTGCGCCGACAGCATGTCATTGTAGGCCGACACCATGGCCACATTGACCTGGTTGACCATTTTCAGTACGGCCTTGTCGTCTGTATTACAGGCGGCAAAGCCATGGGCCAGATTGCCACACGACAGGGTACCGCGATGAACGCCTTGCTCTTCGGCCGCTTTCATTTGCGCCAGGTAAGCACGACGAGTGGGTTGACTACGTTTGATAATGCGCTTGGTGACCTGCTCAACGACGGGATGCATCATGCCTCCGGAAAACGGTTCGTTAGTAAATTGTATTTGTTGTTTGCGGCTGGTCTTGCAGCCGGGAAATCTCTGCTCAGTGATTTGGTCGATCCTTTGATTAAAGCACGTTGGCGGAGCCTCAAACAGCCATGGTAGCCGCTCTCGGGCGACTGTCATCGTGCCGGATCAATACCATAGTCACAAAGCGCCCATTCCTGCCATCACAGACAGGCCATGGCCTTGATTTCTATATTGAAAAATATTGATATAGTTTTTCAAGCTGCTACTATGCCTGCCATGACACAGACCGACGTATCACCTGTTGCCGCTCCGGCCAGAAACGGACTCAATGCAGAACAGATCGCCCATGCTTGCAAAGCCCTGGGCGACCCGCTGCGACTGGCCATTGTGCAGCTGCTGGGGCGTGGTTCTTTTGGCGTACTGGAATTGTGCGAGCTGCTGGATATCAAACAGTCCAGCATGAGCCATCACCTGAAGATCCTGGCCCAGGCCCGCCTGGTCAGCAATCAACGGGAAGGCAACAGTATTTTTTATCGCCGCCCGTTACTGGCCAGTCACGACCGCTGGACCCAGTGGCTGGCGACGACGCTGGCAACGCTGGATGCACTGAACGATCCACAAGACAACGTGGTCGAACAGCGCTTGCAGCAGGTGCTGGCCAACCGGGCAGCAGCCTGCGCCGAATTTTTTGCCCGTAATGCCGCCGCGTTCAAGCAGCAGCAAGATTTGATCGCCTCCTACGACCAGTACGGAGAACCGCTGGAGCGACTGATCACGACCATGGATACACCGACCCGACGAGCACTGGAAATCGGCCCCGGTGAAGGGGCATTTTTACCCGCGCTGGCGCGTCGTTTTGACCAGGTATTGGCACTGGATATTTCGGCACCGATGCTGCAAAAAGCACAACAGCGCATCGACCAGCAGCCGCTAGACAATGTCTCCTGCCAGCTGGGAGACAGCAGTGCCATTACCGAGAGCCACCGTCATCAGTTCGACCTGGTGGTCGCCAATATGGTGCTGCATCACGTACCGGCACCCAAAACCATTTTTGCCGACGTCGCCCGCTTGTTGACCGACGATGGCTGTTTTTTGGTAACCGACCTCTGTCGGCACCAACAAGCCTGGGCACGGGAATCCTGCGGGGATCTCTGGCTCGGCTTTGAACCGGATGACCTGACCGCCTGGGCGGTTGAGTCCGGCTTGAACGAAGGCCAGAGTCAATACCTCGGCTTGCGGAACGGGTTCCAGATCCAGTTCCGGCTGTTTTATCGCGCCTGATACCCCAGGTGACACCCAATAACCCGATAACAGCAGATGCCTGCCCTGCCGTTATTTTTGAGGATTCAGAGCATGAGCGAATATTCAATTTTCACCTCCGAGTCGGTCTCTGAAGGCCATCCGGACAAAATGGCCGACCAGATTTCCGATGCCGTCCTGGACGCCATCCTGAAAGATGATCCCTATGCCCGCGTTGCCGTTGAAACCATGGTCAAGACCGGCATGGCGATTGTCGCCGGTGAAGTCCGCACCAGCACTTACGTTGATCTCGAAGACCTGATCCGTGGCGTCATTCTCGACATCGGCTACAACAGCTCCGATGTCGGTTTTGATGGTGCTTCCTGTGCTGTCATCAACGCCATTGGCAAACAGTCCGCCGACATCGCCATGGGCGTTGACGAAGGTGACAACAAAGACCTCGGGGCTGGCGATCAGGGATTGATGTTTGGTTATGCCACCAAAGAAACTCCGGTACTGATGCCTGCTGCCATTTATTACGCCCACCGTCTGGTGGAAAAACAGGCCGAACTGCGCAAAAACGGCACTCTGAGCTGGCTGCGTCCGGATGCCAAATCACAGGTCACCCTACGTTACGAAAACGGCCTGCCTGTCGCCGTCGATGCCGTGGTGTTGTCCACCCAACACGACGAAGGCATCAGCCTGGATGTACTGCGTGAAGCGGTAATGGACGAGATTCTCAAACCGGTACTGCCTGCCGAGTGGCTACACACCGACACCCTGTACCACATCAACCCGACCGGTAACTTTGTTATTGGTGGCCCGGTCGGTGACTGCGGTCTGACCGGCCGCAAGATTATCGTCGATACCTACGGCGGTGCTGCCCGTCACGGCGGCGGTGCCTTCTCCGGCAAAGACCCGTCCAAGGTTGACCGCTCAGCTGCTTATGCCGGTCGCTACGTTGCCAAAAACATCGTCGCAGCCGGACTGGCCGACAAGTGTGAGATCCAGGTGTCTTACGCTATTGGTGTCGCCGAACCGACGTCCATCGCCATCAATACCTTCGGCACCAACACCATCGCTGAAGAACGCATCGCAGAACTGGTGCGCGAACACTTTGACCTGCGCCCACAAGGCATTATCGACATGCTCGACCTGCGCCGCCCGATCTACCGCGCCACCGCGGCTTATGGTCACTTCGGTCGCGAAGAACCCAACTTCACCTGGGAAAAAACCGACAAGGCCGCCACGCTGAAAGCCGCCGCCGGTCTGTAATTTTTCTTTCCGTGGCAGACGCTTCTGCGCTGCCTGCGGAACACAATCTGATCATTCAACAAAGGTCAGCCGCATCGATGCATCGACGCTGATCTTTGTCGTCCACCACCAGAGGACCACTCATGAGCTTTACTGATTACCAAGTTGCCGATATCACCCTGGCTGACTGGGGCCGCAAAGAAATCCAGATCGCCGAAGGCGAAATGCCTGCGCTGATGGCGTTACGTCGCAAATACAAAGAAGCCCAGCCATTGGCCGGTGCGAAGATCATGGGCTGTATTCACATGACCATTCAGACCGCCGTGCTGATCGAAACCCTGATCGATCTGGGTGCCGAAGTACGCTGGTCTTCCTGCAATATTTTCTCAACCCAGGATCACGCCGCTGCCGCTATTGCTGCCGCCGACATCCCGGTATTCGCCTGGAAAGGGGAAACTGAAGAAGAATTCCTCTGGTGCATCAAGCAAACCATTCTGGCTGGCAAAGACAGCGGCCAGCCATGGGATGCCAATATGATTCTGGACGATGGCGGCGACCTGACCGCAATGGTACACAGCGACTTCCCGCAACTGCTGGACGCAATTCATGGCATCTCGGAAGAAACCACCACCGGTGTTCACCGTTTGCTGGAGATGCTGGACAAGGGCGAACTGAAAGTCCCGGCCATCAACGTCAACGATTCGGTCACCAAATCCAAGAACGATAACAAATACGGCTGTCGTCATTCCCTCAACGATGCCATCAAACGCGGCACCGACCACTTGCTCAGCGGCAAAAAAGCGCTGGTGATTGGTTACGGCGATGTGGGCAAAGGCTCTGCGGCATCCCTGCGTCAGGAAGGCATGATCGTCAAGGTGTCTGAAGTTGACCCGATCTGTGCCATGCAAGCCTGCATGGACGGCTTTGAAGTCGTCTCGCCATACATTGACGGCAACAACACCGGTGAACTGGACTGTGTTGACGGCGACCTGCTGGGCAAAACCGACCTGATCGTTACCACCACTGGTAACGTCAACGTGTGTGACAAAAACATGCTGCAAAAACTGAAGCGCAGCGCCGTCGTTTGCAACATTGGTCACTTCGACAACGAGATCGACACCGCCTATATGCGCGACAACTGGGAATGGGACGAAATCAAACCCCAGGTACACAAGGTCTACCGCGACAAAGCCAGTGATGACCACTTGATTCTGTTATCAGAAGGCCGTCTGGTGAACCTCGGCAACGCAACCGGACACCCATCCCGCATCATGGATGGCTCCTTCGCCAACCAGGTACTGGCTCAGATCTATCTGTTTGAACGCAAGTTCGCCGACCTGATGGAAGCTGAAAAAGCCGAAAGCGTCTACGTGAAAGTGCTGCCGAAAAAACTCGACGAAGAAGTCGCCAAAGACATGGTTGAAGGTTTTGGTGGGGTGATTACCCGACTGACCGACACCCAGGCATCCTATATCAATGTCAAAGCCGATGGCCCTTACAAGCCAGAGTCTTACAAGTACTAAGACCAGACGCTGGACAGCGGAGGCCTGATCCTAATCGTGATCGGCCCCGCTCTCTGCCACAACCCGCCGTCTGAGATAACCACTCACATTATGGAGCGTCTGACGTCAGGCGAATAACATGACCACCCTGAGTTTCGAATTCTTCCCGACCAAAACTGCGGAAGGCACCCGTAAACTGCTGGCCGTTCAAGAACAACTGGCCCAGGCCAACCCGGAATTTTTCTCCGTTACCTACGGTGCCGGTGGTTCAACCCGTGACCGCACCCTGGCAATCGTTGAAGCTATCCAGCAAACCGGCGCCGCCGCCACTCCGCATTTATCTTGCGTTGGGGATTCCGTCGCATCACTCCGCGACCTGTTACAGATCTACAAGGATATGGGCATTCGCCGCATCGTCACCCTGCGAGGCGACCTGCCATCCGGTGCCGGACTGGCCAGCAGCGAATTACGCTACGCCAATGAACTGGTCGAATTTATCCGCAAGGAAACCGGCAACTGGTTCACTCTGGATGTGGCCGCTTACCCGGAAAAACACCCCCAGTCCCGCTCATTTGAAGACGACCTGAAAAACTTCGTCCGCAAGGTCGAGGCTGGAGCCGATAACGCCATCACCCAATACTTCTTCAATGCCGACAGCTACTTCTGGTTTGTTGACCGGGTACGCGCCATGGGTGTCGATATTCCAATTATTCCGGGCATTATGCCGATCACCAACTACACCAAACTGGCACGTTTTTCCGACAGTTGTGGCGCTGAACTGCCCCGCTGGATCCGTAAACAACTGGAAGCCTACGGCGATGACAGCGACAGCATTCGGCAATTTGGTACCGAGGTCGTCACCCAGATGTGCGAACGCCTGTTAGCTGGTGGTGCACCCGGCCTGCATTTCTATACACTGAACCAGGCCGAACCGAGCTTGAAGGTGTGGGAGAATCTCTCTTAGATACCTTAAGGACAGGCTCAATAAACAGCCTGTCTTTTCTCCATGCATTTATTTTGTAGTAATATGTTCCTATTTCGAGCCGTCATTCAACAAGCAGTCATCCTGTCTATTAATATAATCTTCTAGCTCTACCATCATATTTACTCTTACATCATCGGGAACATCTGACGATGAAATATATTGATCGTTGCTGCGATCTATATAAATCACATTAGGAGATGGAAGTGAACAGTCGGCCAAAGCCATAAACTCTTCCGAGATCGCACCAAATTGTTTAATTACTACCCGGTCATATGCAAACTCATCTTTCATCTCAAGGCGACCGGATTCACCCATACGATAATATTTAATATTATCCTCGACAGATCTCTTCAAATCCTCTTCACTGGCACCTGGTTTTGGTGGCACAACCGAAACTCCAGTTTCCATTTTAATCATCCGTGGCTCATCATTAATTTCTCCGTACATCATCCCTTTCAGAGAAATACCATCTGATGATTCAGCATCAAACATATCAAGAAAATCCAATACAGTTGGTTTTAAATCAATCAATGATACTGGAGCATTGACTGTCATTGGAGTGCTTAAATCATCTCCGAATTTTTTTGCATTCAATACGATATGAATTTGATCATCAACCAAAAGTGTATTCCCATGGCCTCGAAGAATCCGGGAAAAATTCCGGGAAGGATGATCCGGGTCTACACCGTCGACATAAGTTTGGGGGCTACCAATACCCTCTCCATGGTCTGAAAGCAAGACGACAATAGCATTCTCCAGTACTCCAGCCCTTTTCAACCCTGACATAAGGATATCGAATTGCTTGTCCAGCTCATATGCAGCCGCGCGATGCATTTCAACCTCTCCTTTGCCATAAAGCTCAAATGGCAATTTGTTCCATGCATAAGGATAATGTGCCAAACAAAAATGAACAGCCAAAAACAGTGGGGAATCACTTCCTGATCTTACCTTAAAGACTTCTTTGACAACGGATTCTGAAAACTTTTTTGGAACATAGGTTATCGGAGATACTCGATTATTATAAATATTAGGGAAAAGATATCGACCTGCCACCGAGTCCATAAAATAAGTAGCAAATGGATTATCAGAAAACCTGGGTATGATAAAATCAACAGCACCTTCCAGAGGCCCAACTACCTTATCGAAACCATATTCTTCATTAATATTATTAAACCGTCGTTCATCCTGTGCATAGACAGTAGTGTATCCTTCTTTTTTCAATATTACTGACAACAAATCTGGATATACATGTTTATTGAACTTATCATCTCCAAAAATACCGAGATTAAATCTCATGCCAGTCGTTGCTGGATACTTCCCTGTCAATATTGCATTCCACGCTGGAAAAGTTCTTCCCATTGGAGTATACGCACTGGTAAAATCAACACTATCATCCAGAAACTCAGAAACATGTGGCATATCTGAACGATAATGTTCAATCTGATTTTTTGATATAGAATCCATACCAATAAAAATAACATTGGTTTTCTCAGGAGGATTTAAAATATCAGCATTATTAGCTGCCGATTCATTACTCCAGAAAGGTGTTGAAAGATACAAGGACCCGAAAAAAACAATAAAAAATACCCGATATTCTTGATGTATTTTAACAAGAATAAAACTTCCAACAAGAAAAATCATCATTAAAAATAAAGAAGTGTAAAATGATATCTTCTCATAAAAACCATTTAATTCCATCCCACCAGACATCATACTTACCGACAAAAAAGGATATTCTCTAATGGCATATCCTATAATAGAATAATCAACCAACCAAAACATTGCAGGAATCACTATAAAAAACCAGTATTCTCTACCTTTAACCATGAAAGACCAGGATATTCGAGATATCAGATAATATATCAGGAAAAATATACAGAAATGCACTCCAAGAAACAACAACACTTGAAGAACAATGCCTGATGATAAAGCAGAACTGACATTACCCATGCGTCCATAATCATTGAGATTCAATGAAAAAACATCCGCCCATCCGATATAGGCAACAAATATATAATTCAGAAAAGCCATAAAAAAAGCATACTGCTTTTTAAGCTTGGTAATTTCATCATATACTACAAAATTTTCTCTCAATCTGTTAACCAACAACAATTTATCCTCTCTATTCCTTAGGTATTTAGTATAGAAAGCCAAATTCAAAGCCCCCGCTTGATTATAACGATACCTGATTCATAATAAAAAATGCAATCAAGACCAAAAACGAACACCAAAAAATACTGATTTTATATATTTACTACCTGCCCTGCATTCACGGCACGGCACGGCAGTCTTCAGCAGAACACATTGTAGAAGCTCCTCAGCCTTGAGAAATGACGGTAAAAGTTGGGCAGCAAGAATGGAAGATCATCTCACGCAATACTTCGACAACTCAGTCGGCAGCCATGTCAATCTCAGTATGGTGTTACCCCCTTGGGAAACAAGTTACTTGATCTACGACGATAACTCTCACCCCCCTCTGAAGCTTACCCATGGAGAGACTGAAAGTGACAGCCATGTGTCAAGAAGTGAAAGCCTGACACAGAAAGGATCAAATTTGAGACTGTTAGTGAATAAATATGAAAATTAAGTCCATTCAAGCAACAATCTATTCATTCAAAATGGATTTTCCAACACTCGCTATGTTGATAATGTCCATACCCTACAAATATGACAATTTATAGCAACCATGAAAATACAGCTCTCTCCTGCGTACATTATTGGTGTTGGTCGCGATCGCATTTGCTATCGCCACCCGTATGATCCGGACTTTTGCATCAAGTTGCCGCTTCATAACGAAAAGCAGACCCGCCGAGAAAAAAGCTACTTTCTGTACTTGTTAAAGAAAGGGGCCGATCTGCGCTACATTGCCACCTATATGGGTGATGTCGAAACGTCCCTCGGCACTGGTGCGCTGTTTCCCATGATTCATGACGATCAAGGCCAGGTATCCCTGACGCTGACCCAGGTTATTCAGCAAGATCTTATGACTCCTGATGAAATCGATCGGAAACTGGAGCTGTTGCGGCATTACCTCCAAGACAATGGTATCTGTACCCGTGATGTCAGCCCGAACAATATTGCTTGCCGTCGCCGAGGTGAGCAAGTTGACTTTATTCTGATTGATGGCGTCAGTAGCCCCAACCACAACCCACTGACCATACGTATTCCAAGCCTGATCAGCCATGCTGTCGATAAATCCTGGCGTAGTCTGACAAGGAAGGTAGAGCAGCTAAGAGAAAAGCAGCAGTTTACCGATGCATTATCTTTGATTAGTGCTACATGAATTTAATCCTACAAATACCTAGAACAACCGCCAAATTGCAATCCTCAGAAGCCTCAAGTAGCATAGCTCGCCACTGGGTTTAGATGCCCAAAGTCGCCTTGAGTCCTGTATGAATGTGCTTTTTTTCTCTGTTCGCCATCATCATCAAAACTACTTTCGCAAACTGAGTAAGCAGGCAAACCAGAGTCAGCAATATCAGGCGACTCTTGTACGCCATAGGCACTGGTGGTTACGTAATCCTTGGCCGCTATTTCGCAACCACTCGGAATTGGATGACGTCGTTCTCCTGAAACTTAAAGAAAAATGTCAGGACACCAACGACTACCATTTGCCAGCACATACCCGGTGGATCAACCAGTTATGGCTGGGCCTATTCAGCCGTTTTCTTTACCGGGCCTATTATAATGGACTGCGGCGGCGGCAACCGGATGTCGTGGTTACCTGGGGAGGGCTGATGTGGCACCAACGGCTATTTATTCTGGCCGCCAGAGCCCAGGGGATAAAAACCCTGCTCATGGAAAATGGTCCCTTGCCCGCAACCACCACCATTGATCCGAAAGGGGTCAACTTTATCAACAGCTTGCCCCGGCAGCTGGACGCTCTGCCTTTGGTAACAAGCACTGACCGCCCGCTACCAGCAAGCCTGGTGCCTCGTCACAGCAATCGGCATAAGCCATCACAAGATGCACCCAGCGCAGATACTCCTCTGCCCAAACGTTATATTTTTGTACCCTTTCAAGTGGATGCCGACCGGCAAATTTTGTGCTTTTCTCCCTGGCTTGCCAATATGCGCGACTTTTATCGCGCTTTGGAGCTGGGAGTTGAGCATTTGCCTGATGACGTTCAGATTGTGATCAAGGAACATCCCTCCTGTCCCAAGCATTATGCTGACTTGCATACTCGGCATTCACGTATCCACTTCGCCAACAGTCACAACACCCAGAAGCTGATTGAACAAGCGGAGCTGGTCATCACGATCAACAGCAGTGTTGGTCTTGAAGCCATGTTGCTTGAGAAACCGGTTGCCGTTGCAGGTCAGGCTTTCTACAACTTACCTGAACTTTGCCAGTCAGCAACAAGCCAAGCAGAGCTGAATCATATTCTGTCGAACCCGGACCTCTGGCAACCCTCAACAGAGGGTAGGCGCTACCTGGGCTATCTTTACAACGAGTATTTGGTCAAAGGCTCCTGGAAACAGGCCGAACCTGATCATATTGCCGCCATGAATCAACGTATTGTCGAACTTTCTCAATAAGTGGTTTTTACTTATGTAGCATCATTCGATATCGGCAATAACTGGCTCTCACGTCCCCATACCATCGAGTTCAGAAACCAGATGATTAACAACAGCACAAACAGGCAAACTCCCGGTTTGGTAGAAACCAGACCAGCAGGTAAACTGCCATCCCACGTTTGCCTGCTGGCTCAGAACAATGACTAATACTGTCTATTTTGCTTCTACAATCTTGCATTTATACGCTGCGGCAGTGATCGCCGCAGAGCGCACTGACGAGCAGGCGCATCTCGTCTTTATTGATCAACCAGAAGAGCGGGAATTTCCTTTGTATACACTGGTGCAAGACTGGCCACAGTCACCTTTTACCAGCGTCCAGCTCTTTTATGGCCGCTTCAAAGGCCTGGGAAATAAGCTCAAAAAACGCAAATTGCTGTTTACCAAACTCGAAGCGCTTATCAACAGATTACGACCAGCCAATCTGTTTGTTGGTAACGACCGGCGTATCGAATTCCAGTACAGCATGCATATAGCCGATAGCCTTGGCTGCAAACCGGTTGGTCACTATATGGATGAGGGAACATTCACCTACATGGGCAGGAAAGCATCCTCCGGCTTTGGTGACAAAGTGCTGGATAACCTGGCCAAAAAACTCAGCTATGGCTTCTGGTGGAAAAATCCGCCAACGGTGGGCGGTTCCGGCTGGATCCAATATGTTCATGCCGCCTTTCCAGAACATATCCACCCACTGTTGAAAAACAAACACATTGTACAATTAAGCGCCAGTGGCTTTACCGCACCACCTCTGTTGGCCTTGTCTTCTCAATTGATGGAACAACATGGATTTGACCCGCGACAGCTGCAGCCATTGGATGTTTTATTCACCCTGCCCCACGAATCGCTCTTTGAAAAAGACCCCGCCTATAAACAGCGGATCATGGCAATTCTGCAGCAGATGATACGGGATGGAAAACAGGTCGCGGCAAAGTATCATCCACGCAACAGCGGCCCGGATGTACTGCATCTACAAGCGGAAGGCGTTACCTTGCTTCCGGCCGGAATCAGCTTTGAAGCCATGCTGCCACACCTGCCAAACCAGTGTGAAATATGGGGAGATGTATCATCAACATTATTGATTGCCAAATGGCTAAGGCCTGAACTGGTCGTTTGTTCACTGCAGCAGGATAATCAGCAGCAGCAGGCACTTGTTCATTTATTCAAGAAAATTGACGTTAAAATGAAACAAGCTTAAAGGGGGAAATTTGAAAAGGACTCGTCATTTCGCTGCATTCGTCGCCTTGCACTGAACAACGGCAACACTCGCGCAGAGCCGTGCAGGATTAAATGGATGTCCCCTGAAGCTCAAGATGAAAACAGGATCTTGAGCCAATAACGATACTGCCGGACGTATCCTGGCTTCAATCGCCAGGCCTGCAGCAAATATTTCCTGGCTTGTGTCTTCTTCCCTTTGGCTAGCAGCAGTTTTGCCAGTGAGACATATTGATGTACCAGTTTTGTCTCATCGACCATATTTTTCAGCGTATCAATTTTTAACTGTAGAACCTGTATTGCCTTATCGCGATTAAAACCACTTTGAGTAATGCCATCCGGTAGAAACTCCTTAATAGAACCCACTTCATTAACAGCAAAAAGAGGCATTTTTTCAGCCAGTTGACACCAGAAATACCATACTTCAGCATTCCGGAACTGAGTCGTAAAGCGGGAATTTCCAATCGCATCAGCTTTGACAACATGAGTCATATCACCACGCATACGTTTCCCGAACATATAATCATTCAGGTAATTCATTTCACCATAGCGGCTGATTTTCGAAATAGGTTTTCCATTCTCAAATTGACAGTCCAATGAATACCAGTTGTATCCTGGATTTTTCTTGATTGCGGTCGCTATTTTTTCAAGACATTCTTCGGCAAGATAATCATCATCATCGATCCAGACAACGAAGGCCTCTTTATTTATCGTCAGGACTTCTTCCACTATCCGGTTGCGCACAGCGTTAACACCACTGTTTTTTTCCATACATCGATAATGGATCTTACCTGGGTAACAGGATTGAAACTCAGCAATGGTGGCAGGAGTATGATCTGAGCTGGCATCATCAACGAACAGAATTTGCCAATCCTGAAAGGATTGATTTGTAACGGATTTCAGTACTCTATTCAATAATTCAGCACGATTATAGGTTGGTACCGCAACAATAATTTGAGTCATTTTCATCATTGATTGATTGATATTGAAGCAGTCTATCAAAAAAACCATACGGTTTGGCACAACCTTCATATCAATCTTACCAGATATGACATTTCTTCCAATTAATATAAGGCTAGCCATCTCACAAGCAGGTTTTCTTCATTAGCTTTCAAAAATCAAGACCAATATATGACTTATCTATTCAATTAAAATAAATTCCGCACAGAATCAATTTATTATTATTTTGTCACTACCAACGTTTTTAACCTCTATATTCTTTTATCCATGGTGCCTTACGGTATATATCGTAAGGTCCATCCATCACATCGTCAGGATCTGGCTTGCCATGAAATTGGATCACTCTCGCACCTTCCGGTATGATTGCCTCTCCGGTTACTGTCATCACTCCGATTTTCCTTAACCACTTACCGATAATTCCATAGCTGTTTTTGATGCGTGCCCGGCATTGTTTCTTGAATGAAACCACCCACTGTTCAGGCCATAACCCAGCATCACCTACTTTTTCGGTAATCCAGTTTTGATCACCATAATAATCATTCATTACCTGGGCTGAGTTTTCTAAAAATTCATCCCATACCTGAGGCTGAGAACCAATATTAAAACGAAATACAGAACTATTATATCCTCGTGTTTGCAAGTCTTCGGCGATCAAAAAGCTGCCGGGTTTATAAGAAAAAAAGTCATCCAAACCACCAACGATGACAACATCCAAATCCATGTATAATAATTCTCCTTCCAGCTGATGAAAATCCTTCTGAAAAAGACTTAACTTGTGCCACCAACCAGAAATTTCCGTATTAACCAAGGGCAAGGGTTTGACCTTTGGGTAAATATCCCGCGCATCATCAGTAAGGCAATATAATACAAAATCAGCTACCATGTTTTTTTCGATCATATCATACAGTCGATTAACATAACTTGACGGATATTTATCTCCCCATTTTACACAAATAATTTGATTCATCAGCCACCAAAATAATTTATTTTGTACTTTTCAAGCCATAAAAACCCATCTTCATTTTTATAAGCACTTTTAATTTCTGGAGTTCATAACTTCCCGGATTTTCCTTCCAACTTCTGGTTCTTTTTCTATTATTCCAAAGTTCTCAAGCACTGTAGCCGTTTCTTTTTTTAATGCGAGTCGCTCCAGCTCTTCATCAAGCAAACCATGATCAAGCATCCTGACCCAGCGACGATAATGATCCCCCATCTTTGTCACACCGCTATTGAGCAGACGTGCTCTGTTTTCTATACTTTTAACAAAGCACTCCCTGTTCCGTATAGGATAGTGATAGACGGTAATCGATGGATCAATGGTCTGATTTATAAAGCCCCATAAGTGCCAGGCTCTGTGATTTCCACCCTTAACCCTTAACAACCCATGGTTATTAACCATCACTTTTCCATTAATATTACCCATAAAAACAGAAAAACTATCATTATTAATAATATCCTGGCCTTTGTTTAATATTGGTGATTTCACTCGATATGGAAAGTCCAGATAGTCAGAATCTCCTGAGAAAAACGTATCGTCCGGTATCATATTGGATCGACTACACTTTACAATTGATCCCCATCTACCCAGATTACTCTTCAAATCCCCACTATCAGACAGCCAAAATTCATCAGCGTCATTGGCAATACTCCAGTCTGCACCCAGTATACGCCGGGATTTTGCGGCCATTTCTGTTTTCCAATTACTCTGCTGATAATCCAGTTCTGGTCTATCTATCACCAATATTTCATGTTTTTTTGATAATTCGGCAATAACCTCTCTGGTTCCATCCGTTGAGCCATTATCCATCACAACAAAGCAATCAACCCCCTGATTTGAATGAAATCTGATATTATCCTCGATAATATCAACTTCATTTTTGATAAGCAGGTTCATGGAAAGTTTAAGCATATTTGTATGTATTCCAGCTCTTTTCGGGGGGAACACATTCAGATCAGAAGAATGGTTCGAGTGAGAAAGTTCCATAGCAATTATATCTGAAACAGTAATCCCTGAAAATCCAGATCTATCATAGCTCTAAAAACGATTCAACGATGTTTGATTCCATACACTGGATCTCTCCAATAACACAAGGGTGTACTGGAAAATCCCGAATGCAGACATTCTGGCAGCCAGAATTCGAGCCATGGTTATCTTGTCTGTGGTGGCAAACAGCGGAGCAGAATCACAGCAAGCCCAGAAGCTGCGTCTCGATCTGTTCAAGATCCGGAATAAATGCAGATTCGCCTTCAACGCTTACTGCCATCTGGTCCAATGAGCCCATTCCCATCACAGCATCCACTTGCTGGATATCCTGTTCCAGGACTCGGGTCAGTTTGGGAATACCCTGCACCAGGATGCCAAAGAAAGGCATTTCGGAATATTGGCCCACGCCGTTAATAATGGCAAAACGGGCATCCGGACTTGGCCGTGGGGCCGGCGTGCCGTTAAGCAGTTCGTAACAAATCACCGGTATGCCAATACCTCGCCACTGAATGCTGCCAATGATCCAGTCGACTCTGGAGTTGGTTGTCATCAGTTGAGAGAAAGGAATGATTTCAGCCACGGTAACGTTCGGGAGCAATAGCTGCCGGTCGTTCAGTGGAATCATCAGGCAATCGACCTGACCGGGCTGTTCAATATTGGCAGGTGTCTGGCTCATGGGTATTCATCCAGTGATTCTTGAGTCTATTCACCAGCTGATTAGCCAGCTGGAACGGGGTGCCGTGAAATGAAACCCGGCCGGTACCAAGCGCACTTTCAGGCATAGAGGCATTGGCACAGGTGGCCGGGGTTTGTATCCAGACCGGCAGTTCTCTTTCAGGTAAGGATACCAACGCTTCAGAACCGTCGTTGCCCATGCCGCTGAACAGGATAACGCCCATTCGGGTCTGAAAATACCGGTGTACGTTCACTATCACTTGATCAATGGATGGGCCGTACGGGCCAGACCAGTCATGCCGGGTCGATACTAACTGACCCTGGCCATCAAAACCAAATTCATCCGTAACAGGAGCGACCAGGACATCACCATTTTTCAGCTGTTGCCGATCGCCAAACAGGCGTAATGACAAGGCTGAATGACGGCCAATGGTGGTTGTCAGCGTTGCTTCAAAACGACTGTCGATGTGTTGGGCATAGACGAAGGCAACCGGCAGACCGGCAGGCAAGGCATCAAGAAATTGTTTGACCGCTTCCGGGCCACCCAGAGAGGCACCCAAAACCCATACTTCCTTGGCAGTCTGGCCGGTTAATACCGATGTGCTAAAGATTTTTGGCAACAGGATACGGCTCGGCTGCCGCTCTACCGGTGTCGCGATGCGCTCCAGGCTGGCGACACTTTCATCCACCAGTGGTTGGCAAGAAACCGGGACAATACCTTTTAGTTTTTGATACAGCCGTTTTTGCCAGCGTGGCAAGCTGTCGCAACCACGAGCCGGGGCTTTCTCAATACCCACCAGAACCGGCACCGGGCCGTGCATCAGCTCATCCAGCCAGTCGGACAATTCGTCATCGTTGTCACGGTTGATATCGACCAGCCAGGCATCCAGCGCCAGCTCTCGTCCCTGAATCAATTCCATCCGCGATGGATCGGCACTGATGACTACTTCAAAGCCAAAATGCGCCATGGCAGCCTGCAACATGTGTTGTTGCAGGCGGTCATCAGCAATAATGCCAACCCGAGGCAAGATCACCTAGCGACCCTCACGCCCCAGCAGTCGATTGATGGTTGACATCAGCGACTCTTCCTGGAACGGCTTGCCCAGATATTCATTTACACCAATGGCCATCGCCCGATCCCGGTGCTTGTCACCAGTACGAGAAGTAATCATCACAATAGGAATATCTTTCAGACGTTGATCGTGGCGTACCAGCGAAGCAACCTCAAAACCATCCATGCGCGGCATTTCGATATCCAGCAGCATCAGGTCTGGTTTGTGATCCTGCAGGGTTGCCATGGCGTCCACACCGTCACTGGCGGTATACACTTCCAGGCCATGACGTTCCAGCAAGCGAGTAGTTACCTTACGTACAGTTACCGAGTCATCCACCACCAGAACCCGAGACACTTTGGCCACCTGTTCGTGGCGCTGTTCAGCCATTTGGGCATCCAGCAATCGTGCTTGCTGGTATTCCAGAGAGGTCTGACTACGGATCATGGCAGGCAGATCGAGAATGATCACCACGCTACCATCCCCCAGGATAGTACCCCCAGAGACACCCATCACTGAGGCAAACTGAGGCCCAAGGGCCTTAACCACGATTTCACGACTGCCCAGCAGTGAATCCACTTGCAGGGCATAAGGTACTGTCCCCTTGATCAGCAGAATCGGCAATGGCAGGGTCTGATTCGCTACTTTGGGCTGAGAGCCATTTTCGAGCATAACCCCCAGATACTCCAGGCGATAGTCCTGCCCGGAATACTGATACTGGCGCTCGCTGGGTGGCATCTGATAGTAGCCTTGCAGCTCATTCGAGGAGGCCCGGACAATACCTTGAATATTATTCAGAGGAATGGCGTACAAATCATCGCCAATCTGCACCATCAATGCCCGGTTAACCGATACGGTAAATGGCAAGCGCACCACAAAACGAGTGCCGGCACCCTGTTCCGAGAGAATTTCAACCGTACCGCCCATCTGCTTGATTTCGGTGCTCACCACATCCAGGCCAACCCCACGACCGGAAATCTGGGTAACGTTGGCGGCGGTGGAGAATCCGGCCTGCAGGATAAATTGCAGCAGGTCATGATCAGTAATGCGGGCATCTTCTGTTAGCAGCCCTCGTTCAATGGCCTTGGCACGCACCGCATCCCGGTTGATACCTTTACCGTCATCCCGCAAGGTCAGAACAACGTCGCTGCCTTCCCGGCTGACTTCCAGATCAATCGAACCAACATCCGGCTTGCCCGCGGCACGGCGTTCGGCAATGGATTCAATACCATGGTCAACGGCATTACGTACCATGTGCTCCAACGGCGAAATCATCCGCTCCAGCAAAGATCGGTCAAGCTCACCTTCAGCGTTCAGAACCTGGAACTCGACTTGTTTATCGAGCTCCAGACTGACCTGCCGCACAATCCGGCGCAAACGCGGTACCAGGCGCTGGAAAGGCACCATCCGCGTTTTCATCAAGCCTTCTTGCAATTCGGTGTTTACCCGGCTTTGTTGCAGCAACAGGGTTTCTGCATCACGGGTTTTGTTTGACAGCGTGTCCTTGAGATCCAGCAAATCCGACGCCGATTCAACCAGACCACGGGATAATTGCTGAATGGTGGAGTAGCGGTCCATCTCCAGAGGATCAAAATCTTCATATTCCGGGCCATGGCGTTCCTGACGGAACAGTACCTGGGCTTCAGTCTCGATATCCAGACGGCGTAACTGGTCGCGCAAGCGATCCAGCGTGCCTTCCATTTCTTCCAGCGTGTAGGAGAAATCCGTGACCTGCTGTTCCAGTCGTCCACGACCAATCGAGGTTTCACCCGCCAGGTTAACCAGGTCATCCAGCAAATCGGCCGATACCTTGACCAGCTCTTGTGGCGCTTTACGTGCAGCCACCTGTTGGGCAGCTTCCGCGACGGAGGCTGGTACCGAGGCTGCCGCTACTGGCGTGCCTTGGGTCGTACGCAATGGCACCACATTACTGGCTACCGATGTATCCTGCGGTGCTGCTGACTCTGTTGCTGCCTCTGGTGTTACAGGCGCGACTACTGCCGGCTCTGATACGGTAGCGGTAGCGGCCGGAGGTGTTTCCTGCCCCTTAACAGAAGAGTCAGAAGGCTGTCCGGCTTCTGTTGTCTCATCCAGCCCGGTGTCGGTCGAATCCGCCTGATTTGACGGCGTATTTCGCGGCACAGTTTCAAGACTGTCATCACCGAGCAAGAGCATCTCACCCGACGCCAGCATGGTACCGATCTGTTCAATCTGACGAGCCAGTGCGTCCTGTTCCTGATAAGCCGATTTGAAAAATTCAGGGTCGGCCTGCAAGTAACCTTGCTGCACTTGCAAGATACGACTTTCAAATGCGTGAGCCTGATCGCCCAGAGTCACCAGACCGGCAAGACGTGCACCGCCTTTAAAGGTATGCAAGACACGCTGGGCCTCGTTGGCAGGCTCCATATTAGTGGGCGTTTTTTCCCATTCCTGCAGCGCCTGATCCAGTGCCTCGTACAGTTCCGCCGCTTCATCCAGAAAGATTTCCAGAATTTCCCGGTCGGTTTCATCCAGTGATTCCGACAGCACCTGGTCTGCCGCGACGGGCGTTACCTGATGCTCAACGTTCTGATCCGGTTTGGCAGCGACATTCGTATCACTGGCCATATCAGGCTCATCCGCGCTATCTGCATCCGGGTTCTGTACCACTTCGCCCTGCATATAGGCTTTTAACGAGCTCAGGATACTATCTGCCGAGCGGGGAGTCTGGCCGTAACGGATGCTGTCCAGCTGACCGCCCAGGTCATCATGGGCTGCTTGCAGCAAGGTAAACAGTCCGGGTTCTACCCCCAACCGGCCATTGTTGATGCGTTCGTACAGAGTTTCGAGGTCATGACACAGTGCCGCCACGTCGGCCTGTTCGGCCATACGGGCGCCCCCTTTCAGGGTATGCAGATCACGTTGCAAGTGAGCAACATTGACCAGGTTCTCAGGGTTGGCCCGCCATTCACTCAGAATCTGGTCGACAGATTCAATAATTTCTTCTGCTTCTTCGAGGAAGATTTCAAGAATTTCATCCGTACCATCATCCACCTCCATTACTGGCGGCGCTTCATCGACGATCGGTTCTGGTGTCGATTGCACGGTTTGCTGACTTTCAACCGCGTCAATGGTCAGCGGTGAATCAGTTGCCTGAGAGTCTTCAGCATCTGGAGTCTGTGGTGCAAAAGCCTCCGCCGATGGCGTACTGATAACCGCTTCGCTGGACGCAATGGTGGGTACTTCAATAGCCTCGACGGTCAATGCCAGCGTTTCCTGGTCATCGGTCGCTTCAGGCGTATCAATCTGTTCGACGGTATCATCAGAGATGAGCGGAACCAGATCGTCCTGTGGGTCGGTTTCCGCCACTTCGAGGGAATCCAACAGTTCAATCATGCTGTCATCAACGACAGGAACCCAGTCTTGAGATTCTTCGATCTCAAGTGTGTCGGACAACGACAGCAAACCGTTCTGTAAATCTGTATCAGACTCTGTGACTTCCAGCGTATCTGACAACTCGATCATGCTGTCATCGATAACCGGGATAACGTCCTGGAAATCGACAGTGGATTCTTCTACTTCCAGCGTATCCGGCAAGCCAGTCATACTGTCATCGATAACCGGGATAGCATCCTGGAAATCGACAGTGGACTCTTCCACTTCCAGCGTTTCTGACAGCTCAACCATGCTGTCATCGATAACCGGGATAGCATCCTGGAAATCGACAGTGGACTCTTCTACTTCCAGCGCTTCTGACAGCTCAACCATGCTGTCATCGATAACCGGGATAGCATCCTGGAAATCGACAGTGGACTCTTCTACTTCCA
>NZ_JAUYVV010000026.1:0-42784 GCF_030689165.1 Oceanobacter sp. 4_MG-2023
CAAACCGCTGCGACAGCGCATTGCCCTTGAACAGCTGATGCCAGCGCAGCACAACGTCCATATCGCTCCAGGCCTGAACCTGTCGGGTATCGATAAACAGCACCACATGGTAGTGATTCGACATCACTGCATAAGCCGCAACCTGGATGGCGAATATTTGCGGCAACGCCAGAATACGCTCTTCCAGCCAACCGCGGCGATGTTCGTAACTCTGGCCAGACACTGAATCTGTTCCACACAGATAAGCGCGACGTACACAGCGAGAAACACAGTGGTAATAAGGAGTGGCCTCAATCGAGACCTGTTGTTTACGAGGCTTGGGCATAGTCGAACTCCGTCCGTGAAGTTGATGATTTTCAATTATGACATCGCGACGCGGCAATGGAATCAGGCAAAAGTACTTGATCGATGGGTGTCCTGATAGTCCGGATTAGTGGGTGTCCTGATAGTCCGTCCTGATAGTCTGTATTAATAGTCTGCTTGATTGGTGGGTGTCCTAATAGTCTTTGGATCTGTGAGAATGAGCTGACACAGAACTTTAAACACCCCGCTGACAGCCCCTACGAACGAGAGCCTCTATATCACTTTGCTGTGTTTTATCACTTGAGTTGATTGTATTAAATCCAGAGCAAAAAGGTCCTTGGTATAGTCCGCATTCATATGGGTTGCCAGTGATTCCTGACTGGTAAAAATCTCCCATAAGATAAACTGGTTTGGCTTTTCGGCTGCTTTAAAAAACCTGAATTCAACACAGCCTGGCTCGTCGTTGGTGACTTTCTCGAACTCTGGCAACTGTTTTTCCAATGCTTCTGCACAACCGGTTCTGGCTTCAATAACAGCAGTCATTGCAATGTAATCTGACATATTCATTTTCCTGTTACTTCAAGAGATAAAAGCAGCTTATGTTCCAGTAAACACCGTATAAGCCAGCGGATAATCACATTTCAGCAAACCGATTTCTGCTTGCTGATGTACCTGTATAGCTTGTGCACCAGCGGGCAGGTAGTCCAGTGTCAGTATTGGGAAAAAGAATTGCGCAGGTGGTATATATCTTATCCTTGCGGCATTTACGTGGCCGCTGCTTGATTTTCCGTTAACTCAACTCCCGAGCCGCTCTGCCAGAAAATCCACCAACAGCCTGACCTTGGTCGACAGGTGGCGGCTGTGCGGATACAGCGCCCAGATCCCTTCGGCTTCCGGCTGGAATTGCGGCAAGAGCTCAACCAGTGCGCCACTGTCGATATGTTCCTTGACGTAATAATTCGGCAGCTGAACCAGACCTATGCCCTTGAGGGCTGCATCGACCAGCGCCAGGCCGCTGTTGGTGCGCAGGTTGCCGCTGACGCGAAGGATTTTTTCCCGGTTGTACTCTCGAAAACGCCAGTAATCGAGAGTGCCCAGCAAACAGTTGTGGTGTTGTAACTCCGAGAGCGAATGGGGCTCGCCCCGTTTGCTCAAGTACTCTGGCGAAGCACACAGATATTGCTGGCGAGTGGTCAGGCGGCGAGCCTTCATGGAGGAGTCTTCCAGCTTGCCCAGGCGAATGGCGAGGTCGTAACCGCCGTCAATCAGATCGAGTTTCTGGTTGGTCATCTGGCATTCAAGCTGCACCTGGGGATGCAGCAGCAGGAAGTCGTTGAGCAACAGGGAAATATGATTTTCACCATAGGTGAACGGTGCGGTCAGTCGTAACAGTCCGGTGGCTTTGTGGTTGAGGGAGTTAAGCGCTTGCTCGGCTTCTTCCAGGCCATCAAGCAAAGGCCGACAATGCTGATAATACAGTCGGCCGGCTTCCGTCACCGACACCTTGCGGGTGGTGCGGTGGAGCAATTCGCTGTTGAGTCGGGCTTCCAGTGCGGCAACCTGGCGGCTGACCTGAGCTACCGATAGTTTCAGCCGTTGGCTGGCCGCGGTAAAGCTGCTGGTTTCGGCCACGGCAACAAATTCTCTGACTCCTTCCCATTGCACCATTATTTCTACACCGTAAAGATAAATTGTTAATTGAGGGGATTATATCCATGTGGGGAAAAACTAGAATGGTGTTTTACAATAAATAAATCCTCAGCAGGAGAACAACATGACTGGATCCATCACATGCCGTGCCGCGATTGCCTGGGGCCCGAAAGAGCCTCTGAAGATTGAAGAAGTTGAAGTCGCTGCACCAAAAGCCGGTGAAGTGCGAGTAAAAATTGTCGCGACCGGTGTGTGTCACACCGATGCCTTCACGCTGTCTGGTGAAGATCCTGAAGGTATTTTCCCATCGATTCTGGGCCACGAAGGTGGTGGTATCGTTGAGTCTGTTGGTGAAGGCGTGACCAGCCTGAAAGTAGGCGACCATGTGATTCCGCTGTACACCGCCGAATGTGGCGAGTGCAAGTTCTGTAAATCCGGTAAAACCAACCTGTGTCAGGCTGTACGTGCCACACAAGGCCAGGGCCTGATGCCAGACGGCACCACGCGTTTCACTTGTAAGGGTGAGCCAATTTTCCATTACATGGGTTGCTCTACTTTTTCTGAGTACACTGTGCTGCCAGAAATCTCTCTGGCCAAAGTCAACCCGGATGCCCCGCTGGAAGAAGTGTGTCTGCTGGGTTGTGGTGTTACCACTGGCATGGGCGCAGTGATGAACACCGCCAAGGTCGAAGAAGGTGCCACCGTGGCTATTTTTGGCCTGGGCGGTATTGGTCTGTCGGCCATCATTGGTGCCACCATGGCCAAAGCCAGCCGTATCATTGGTGTGGATATCAATGAAAGCAAATACGAATTGGCGAAAAAACTGGGTGCAACCGATTGCATCAACCCGAAAGATTTCGACAAGCCGATTCAGGAAGTGATCGTTGACCTGACCGACGGTGGGGTGGATTACTCGTTCGAGTGTATCGGTAACGTCGATGTGATGCGTTCAGCGCTGGAATGCTGCCATAAAGGCTGGGGCGAATCCGTGATCATCGGTGTTGCCGGTGCCGGTCAGGAAATCTCTACCCGCCCATTCCAGCTGGTGACTGGCCGAGTCTGGCGCGGTTCAGCGTTTGGTGGCGTCAAGGGTCGTTCCGAGCTGCCGGAAATCGTTGAACGTTACATGGCTGGCGAATTTGCCCTGAACGACTTTATCACCCACACCATGCCACTGGATCAGATCAACGAAGCCTTTGACCTGATGCATGAAGGCAAATCAATCCGTTCCGTTATTCATTACTGAAACCCCTGATGCCAGATGGCGGAGGTCTGGCCTGGCCTGGCCAGCTTCGCCGTCGGCATTGCCGTTTAACCATTTGCATCTGACGTCTGCTGGCAGGCGTCTGACCTATCTGAAGGGGACTTCCATGGAAATGATTAGTCAGAACAAAAGCTTTGATGGCTGGCACAAGCAATATACGCATCGGTCGGAAGTACTGAACTGCGATATGCGCTTTGCGATTTATCTGCCGCCACAAGCGGTGCAGGGGCAAGATGTACCGGTGCTGTACTGGTTGTCGGGACTGACTTGTAGCGATGAAAACTTTATGCAAAAAGCCGGTGCCATGCGAGTGGCAGCGGAGTTGGGCATTGCGATTGTCGCACCGGATACCAGCCCGCGTGGTGAAGAGGTAGCCGATGCAGACCAGTACGACCTTGGTCAGGGGGCTGGTTTTTATGTCAATGCCACCCAGGAGCCTTGGAGCAAGCACTATCGCATGTACGATTATATCGTCAGCGAATTGCCCGCCCTGATCGAAGCGACTTTCCCGGTGACAGCCAAACGGGCAATTGCCGGTCACTCGATGGGTGGCCACGGGGCATTGACGATCGCCTTGAAAAATCCGGGTATGTTTTCATCTGTATCGGCATTCAGCCCTATTTGTAATCCGGTGAACTGCCCTTGGGGTCAGCAAGCCTTGACTGCTTATCTGGGTAAAGACCGTGAGTTGTGGAAGCAACACGATGCCAGTGAGCTGATGAAAAACCCAGCGGTGCGTATTCCAGCGCGAGTGGATCAGGGAGAGGCAGATAACTTTCTGGTGGAGCAATTAAAGCCAGAGACACTGACCGCTGCTGCAGAAGCAAGTGATTACCCACTGACATTGCAAATACATGCCGGTTACGATCACAGCTATTACTTTATTGCTTCATTTATTGAAGAGCACTTACGTTTTCATTATCGCCATTTCTGATATTGGCGCTCGGGTATTGGTTGGTACTTGCTTATCAATCACTGCTCAGGGGTAACAAGCAGAACATGGCTTGAGAGTCGAGAGTGGGGATACTGGCATCTGCGGATGGTCGTCGGATACCAGTATCGTCGTTGATCGCTCGCGCAGCCATCAGGCTGGTGTACCCGTCAGCTCCAGTCTCTAGCAGGCTGTTGATTTTATCCCTGATACCTACTGGCTTCGGCAAGGTTCCACACGATCACCCTTTACGATCCATCAAAACCCTGTTCGATCAGGCACTCACCCACATCGATTGGAAACTCAGCCTGATCTATTCCTCCGGAGCGTTTATTGAGAGCCTTGCTGCTGCAAATCCTCTTCAGTATTCGCAGCGAACGGCAGCTGGTCGCGCAGATTCAGTACAACATGCTCTATCGCTGGTTTGTCGGCCTGAGCATTGATCACTCCTTGATCTGATATGTATGGATATCCAGTAAAATTGAAAGTTGCCCAAACCAATGCGCGCTTTTTCAGAAGCCTTGCGCGCTTTCCCGGACGTTGTTATCGTCAAGGCATTGATACACGGAAAGTTGTTGCGCAGGTTGACAGATTAATACGCAAGGCACACGGGAACAGGAGTTAATGCGCATGCTCGCTTTCACAGAATGGACTGATCTGGAAATGGATTTTACTTCCTATCATTCAAGTAGTTACGGTGATTTCCCAGAAATCGGCTTGCCCAGAAACCGCGCATGCGCACTAATAAACTGTTAGGGAAACTAAAGGAGAAACCTACCATGAAAGAAATAATAGCCGCTGTTGTGGCACTTTTAATTGGGGCTGGTGGAGCCTACTTTTTCCAAAATGGAAAAATTAATAAGCTCGAAGAGAGAATTGACGCTCTCATCACAGGCCAAGTTCCTGCTTACGGAATTTTATCCAGAGTCAACAGGGTAGAATTAGAAAAATCAAGCAGTCCATTTACCTGTAAGCTACAAGATGGAGGGTTTCCAAAGTCTAAAGGGATTATTCGTTACTTTTGGGATTTTGAGTACGCATACGGAATTATCGTGCCACCCAATTACGATTGGAAAGTTGACGAATTAGGCAATGGCGTGGGAGAAGTTGTAGCGCCTAGCTTGCAGCAACTAAGACCTGCAAAGGTTGAGTTCAAAGATTTCGATGAAATCAACGAAGCTGACGGCGACCGCTGGGAGCGCATGTATTACGATGCACTTATAGTCGCAAAAGAGTGGGTGGAATATACGGGAGAATTCCGTCTAAAAGCAGATGAGAATTTATGGAATGATTCAAAATCATCATTAACAAATATGTTGCTTCCCTTGGTTAATCAAGCAAGAGAGTCTGCAAATAAGCCTAAATTTAACACTCTCAAGGTTGTATTTAATGGACAACCCGATTCTTTTGAGGCAAAAGCCCTTTTATTGCCAAAAGAGTGTAAACCAATACCAGGCGCTTAAAACCCCTAACAAAGCATTGCAGCGGACAAGCCGCTGCAATGCGGCGTTATATGCTAAAAATAATTACGTCTTAGAGAAAAACCATTCTTTATATTTTTCGCTAGAAACGTTTGGGTTATACCACTAATAAATTTTTCTTCTTGCACCTTTTTTAAAGGTAGAAAAATTATTATTTCAGTTTAAGCTGTGGTGTTGTAGCTCAAAATTTTATAGTTGGGTGCAATAATAACGGGTGCGCTTAAGTTTGTGCTGTGCTTGGTTTAACCTGCGCTGCATATAACAAGTCATTGCAAAGGACAAATAACAGTTGGTTTTTGCTCCTTCGTCGCTTATTTTAACCAGCTGATTATTTGCCTCTGAATGAGGCGTTATGTGGAGTATCTAGTGTGGCACTAAGTGAAAAAGAAATATTTGATGCTGATATTATATCTAATCATTATTCTGGTAAGTATTTCGAAGGTGAAGATCCACCTGATATTTATTTAGAATTTAACGGTGGTCGTGTAGGAATTGAGCTAACTGAGTTAAATGAAAACTTACAAGATAATAGAAAGTCAATTAATATGGCTTATCAGGGCTTATTATCCAATTTAAATATTCCCGACTTTAAGTTATATAAAGTCACAATTTATCATGCAAATTTAAAGCTTAATAAAAAAAGAAGAAAAGAAATAATTGATTTCTTAAAAACGGCTTTAAATGACGATAAAAAATGTATCGATGGTATTTTTGTTAAGCTCATTATTGAAGAGCAAGAAAATAAAAAAGGAAGAATATTTCCTTTCTGTATGCCATTAGATAAGTGCACTCGAGACATAAATAAAGTTGTTAAAAACCTAGCGTATGCTTCTATAGATAGTGTTTTTAAAGAAATTTTAGATAAAGCAATCGATACCAAAAAAGGTAAGTGTAAAGCTATCGCAGGCGATGTTTGGTTAGCTCTGAATGATAATTATACCTCGTGTTTCAATTTGTCTAGTATAGGAATTATTGATTTATATAATAAAGCTATGCTTGATATTGATTTCGGTATATTTAAAAAAATATTAATAATAAATGCGGATGGTAATTTAATTGAGTTCAATGCACAGGCCACATAACAAGGCAGTCAAATTGACATCTATTCCGTCGTTTGTTTTTAGTGGCGGTTGCTACGCTGCCACTAAAAACAACCAACTACATAGCTGCAATTTACTGCGGCGTTATGAATGGGGGCTATGAGTGACATTTGAGTGCAAAGAGACATGGTTGTTTATAAATAGCTTTGCCCCATGGCTATCGGCTGTTGGCACTGTCCTAATCTCGGGCGTCGCACTGTGGCTATCCGTTAGAGATCGAAAAGTTCAACTTAGAGCAACTCTCTCCTCGGTAGTAATTCCACAAGAGAATCCCCATGTGTTGAATTTTTTAGTTTACACGCTTTCATGCGTCAATGTAGGCCCACGCCAAGTCAGTGTGACGAATTACCACTGGAGGTACAGAAAATATCCCTTCTCAGGAAAGCTGAACTTCTGGACGTTTCCATACCTTGATCGTCGCGTCAGCCATATGTGCTCAAAGCTTCCAAAGCAGCTATCAGATGGGGAGCAAGTACTGATATTCCACCCTTCAGATTTCTTTGCGGAATTGGAAAAAAGGGAAGAGTTTCTGTTCGCTGACAACGCACTGACAGCGTTGTATCGGATAATGACTTTCAACCTTTATGTGGATACCAGCATTGGAAAGCCCGTAAAAGTAAAGGTGCGCTGGAAGTGGCGACTTAGTCTGTGGCGAGAATACAAAAATTTCATAACAAATGCAGGCAAGGGACGCTCCTGACGTCGCGCCCCTGCTGCAGGCGTGGAATTCACCAATGAGAGAGTTAGTCGAGTCAGATTTAAATGACTCACTTGACCACTACAGTCTGATAAACGGAAACGGGATGGATAATCCCGTTTTAAATGGAAAACCTGGCCAGAAAACAACCAAACAAGTGTGATTTATAAGGCGGAAGAGCTTCTATCAGCGAATCAGATACGAATTTCAACGGCCTGCTAGAGCACGATATCGTCAAAGCTGCTGACTACCGGGTGAGGTGATTGGGTTGGCAACTCGCCATCACGTACCAGCCAGCAAGTTTGCATGCCAGCGGCAGCGGCAGCGTCCAGTTCAGCTTTGATATCCGACAGAAACAGCACCTCGCGGCTATCCCGCTGTAACTGCTGGGCAATCGCCCGGTACGATGCAACTTGCTGTTTGCCGCCGACCGTGGTGTCGAAGTGGCCACGAAACAGTGGCAATAAATCACCATCTTGGCTATAGCCAAAAAACAGCTGCTGCGCTTTTACCGACCCGGATGAATACACGTACAGAGGAATGCCTGCCTGATGCCATTGTTTCAGGTTGGCGGTGGCATCCGGGTACATATGTGCGACGTAGTCACCGTTTTTGTAACCCGCTTCCCAGATCAACCCCTGCAATACCTTGAGTGGAGTGGCCTTGCGGTCAGTGGCGATCCACTCCAGCAGGGTATTGATCAGCGCATCGGTATCCGCACTGCTGATACCACTGCCGGGGGCTTCCTCTTCGAGTAGCTGCGCCGTAGCATGCAGCTGCTGCTGTACCAGAGGATCGTGCTGGTTGGCCCGTACGTAACCGGCCAGATGGCTGGCCGCGTAAGGAAACAGCACCTCTTTGACAAAGGCGATGGAAGAGGTGGTGCCTTCGATATCTGTAAGAATGGCAGTTACCGTCATGGTCAGTTTTCCAGGCGATTAAAACGGTCGGCAATGGGGTTACCGGTGTAATTGGCCACCCAGCCATCCGGGTTGTTAAACAGGCGAATAGCGATAAAACCGGGATTGTCACCCATATCAAACCAGTGTGGCGTATTGGCCGGTACACTGATCAGATCACCTTGCAGGCAGAGTACTTCGTACACCTTGTTATCGATATGCAGGCTGAACAGCCCTTCGCCAGCGACAAAAAAACGGACTTCATCTTCGCTGTGGCGGTGTTCCTGCAGAAATACCTGACGCAATTCGGCTTTTTTCGGGTTGTCAGTATTGAGGCTGACCACGTCGATGCTCTGATAGCCTTCTTCCTGTACCAGGCGGTCGATGTCTCTGGCGTAAGCGGCAATGACGTCTTCCTCGCTAGCGCCGGGCGTTAACTCGGTATCGGTGCTCCAGTGTTCAAAGCGTACACCCACCTGTTGCAGGCGTTCGCGAATGTGGGCGTGGGTGTCGGTCGTAAATAACAGTTGTGCGGTTTCGTGGTCCGGGTAAATTCGCAAGATGCTGCCGGGCTCTTCTTGCACCATATCCAACTCGGCGCGCATGTAGCCACTGCGTCGGGCGTGGGAGGGTTTACCATTATTCCAGGTACGGAGATCTTTAC
Organism: Oceanobacter sp. 4_MG-2023; assembly: GCF_030689165.1. Taxonomy (NCBI): domain Bacteria; kingdom Pseudomonadati; phylum Pseudomonadota; class Gammaproteobacteria; order Oceanospirillales; family Oceanospirillaceae; genus Oceanobacter; species Oceanobacter sp. 4_MG-2023. The sequence goes on from NZ_JAUYVV010000026.1 coordinate 8,990, forward strand.
GAGTCAGGCTCTGACGAGTGATGTACCTTGGTTTTGGTGGACGTTTCATTGCTGCCTCAGTCGTTTGAGTTCCAGTTGATAGTCGAACAGGTGTTCCAGTGCTTCGAGGTGACGCATGCATTCGGCCAGATTCTGTCCCCAGGTATAAACCCCGTGACCACGAATCAGGTAGGCATGGCCTTGTTGGCTGGCTTGCATGCGCTGTTCAACCTGCTGCGCCAAACGGTGGATGTCCTGGTCGTTATCGAACACCGGAATCACCATTTGGCAGTGATGGCTGGTCTGGCCTGAAAAGGCTTTCAGCAGTTCCCAGCCGCTGAGTATCAGTTCACTGGTCGGGTGGATATGAGAGAGCACCACGGCGGCTTTGGAGTGAGTGTGTAACACGGCGCCAATGGCGGGGTCACGCTGATACAGTTGTGTGTGTAACAGGGTTTCGGCACTGGGCTTGCCTGCAGTCCAGGCCTGTCCTTGCCAGTCGACCGCCAGAATATCTGCCGGGGTCAATTCCCCCTTGTGCTTGCCCGAACTGGTCAGGGCACAGCCGTGCTCATTCAGGCGTACAGAGTAGTTGGAGCTGGTGGCCGGAGACCAGTCGCGATCGTATAGCTGTTTGCCATAACGACAGAGGTCAGAGGCGGCCAAACGGAAAGCTTCCGGATCAAATACAAGTGCCATGATACTCCTCGGCGATATTCTTGTCAGTGAGTTGCCAGCAGAGCAGCCACTGATGCAACCGATGGTTGATGAATCACACCACGCTCGGTCACGATGGCGTCGATCAACCCGGCCGGAGTAACGTCAAACGACGGGTTGATGGCCTGGCAGTCGTCCGGTGCAATCTGGATACCTTGCAGACGGGTTACTTCGGTCATCGGCCGTTGTTCAATCGGGATATCAGCACCGGATGGCAAGCTCAGGTCAAAGGTGGTGGAGGGGGCGACGACCATGAATTTCATGCCATGATGGCGGGCCAGTACTGCCAGGCTATAGGTACCAATCTTGTTGGCGACATCACCGTTGGCGGTAATGCGGTCAGCACCGACAATAACCCAGGCGGTATCGCCCTGTCGGAACAGCTGGGCGGCGGCCCCATCACACACCAGAGAGACCGGAATACCATCCTGCATCAGTTCCCAGGCGGTAAGACGCGCCCCCTGTAACCAGGGACGGGTTTCTCCGGCGTAGACATGGCGGATCTTGCCATCAGCCCAGGCACTGCGAATAACGCCCAGTGCGGTGCCATGGCCACCGGTTGCCAGTGCACCGGTATTACAGTGGGTGTACACCGTGGTCTGGTCGCCCAGTAATTCGCTACCCCATTGGCCCATGGTCAGGTTGGCCTGGATATCTTCCTCGTGAATCCGTCGTGCTTCGGCCAGAAGTTGCTGGCCGTTGGCGTTGGTCAGCGCGGCCATGCGCTCCAGTGCCCAGAACAGATTCACCGCCGTTGGCCGGGATTCGGCCAGTACCTGATACGCAATATCCAGATCGCGACCTGCCAGTGCATCCAGTGCGAAGCCATAAGCGGCAGTAATGCCAATTGCTGGCGCACCACGAACCACCATTGAACGAATGGCATCGGCGGCATCGGCGGCGGAGTGGCATTCAACCAGCTGATGTTGGTGGGGAAGGATGCGCTGATCGAGCAAATGCAGCGTCTGTTGCCGCCATTCAATGGCGACGACCTGAGAGTGTAGAGACATAAGCGTGGGTTATTCCAATGGGAACGACAGACCCTCGATACCCTCGAGTATGGCCTGTCTTAGAAGATATAAACCCGCACAGTTTAGCGCTAACCGTGGCAACTGTCGCGACCGGGACCGTGGCAATCGCCGGAAAAATACCTTCCGGCTGCGTCATGTCAGGACATAACGCAGCCGCTGATCAAAGTTTCGACTGCATGCAATGGAAGGCTTCAATCAGACCGCTGGTGGAGCTGTCAAAGGTATCCGGGATGGTATCGGATTCCAGGGCATCCAATACCTTGCTGCCGAGTTTTTTACCCAGTTCAACTCCCCACTGATCAAAGGAGTTCAACCCCCAGATCATGCCCTGGGCGGCCACCTTGTGCTCGTACAGGGCGATCAGGGCACCGACGCTTTGCGGCGTTGTTTTGGGGAAGTAGAGGGTATTGCTGGGGCGATTGCCGTTGATGGCTTTCTGCTTCGCCAGTGCCTTGGCCTCGGCATCTGTTTTGCCTTCGGTCATCAGTTCGGCGATGGCTTCCTGTTCTGTTTTGCCTTGCAGCAGCGCCTGGCTTTGACTGAGGCAGTTGGATACCAGCATGGCATGGAAGTTATCGATGGGGTTGTGACTGCACATCGGCATGATGAAGTCGCAAGGAGAAAAATGCGTGCCCTGATGCAGCAACTGGTGGAAGGCGTGCTGGCCATTGGTACCAACACCGCCCCAGATCACCGGGCCGGTATGGTAATCCACCGGTTGGCCGTCGAGAGTGACGGACTTGCCGTTACTTTCCATATCCAGCTGCTGTAAATGCGCGGGCAGGCTGCGCAAATAATGGTCGTAAGGCAGAATGGCGTGAGAATTGACACCAAAAAAATTGACGTACCAGATACCGAGCAAGGCCATGATAACGGGCATGTTCTGCGCCAGCGGCGCAGTACGGAAATGCTCATCCATATGGTGAGCGCCACGCAACATATCGCGGAAGTTGTCGATACCAATCGCCAGCGCCAGCGGCAGGCCAATGGCTGACCAGAGTGAATAACGGCCGCCGACCCAGTCCCACATCGGGAAGATGTTTTCTTCGGCGATACCAAATTCAATCGCTTTTTCAACGTTGGAAGAAACCGCCGCAAAATGCCGACACAAATACTTTTCACAGCCGCCATTGCTGAGAAACCACTGACGGCAAGCCAGAGCGTTTTTCAGGGTTTCCTGGGTGCCAAAGGATTTGGACTGGATAATAAACAGCGTCGTCGCCGGATTCAGATGTTTGAGAATCTCGGTGATATGGGTGCCGTCAATGTTGGCCAGGTAGTGCACATTCAGGCCGCTGTCGGAATACGGCTTGAGGGCATTGGACGCCAGTTTTGGCCCCAGAAATGACCCTCCGATGCCAATGGACACCACGTCGGTAAACGGCGCGTTATTGTAGCCGCGCCATTGGTTACGACGAATCTTCCAGCAGAATTCTTCCATTCGCCGTACTGTGTCGCGTACTTCCGGCATGATATCGGTGCCATCCACCATCACTGGCCGGTCACTGAAGTTACGCAGGGCGGTATGCAGGGCGGGGCGGTTTTCACTGCGGTTAATCGCTTCGCCTTCAAACATGGCGTTGATTTTGGCCGGTAACTGGCGTTCCTCCGCCAGTTGTAACAGGTGGCTCAGGGTCTCTTGGGTGACACGGTTTTTGGAGTAGTCGAGACTCAAACCGGCAGCGTTCAGATGAAAATCATCAAAGCGGTTCGGGTTGGCAGCGAACCAGTCAAGCATGTGCTGGTCTTTGATCTCGCCGTAATGGCGCTGCAGGGTTTTCCAGGTATCGGACTGGGTCAGGCTACTGGCCAGGGTCATAAAGCTTCCTTCAATGTCCATATGGTCTGTGAGGAGTATACGGAACTGCTTCATGGTCAGCAAAAAATCGCATAAGTACTTTGGTCGGCGTTATATCAACGGGAATAAGAGCCGGACAGAGAAGCAACAGCAGAGAAGCAACAGGGAAACAACAGAGAAGATGCCCATATCGAAGATAACGACACATAGGCGGTAGAGAGCAGCAGGGAAAAACACCGTGGCGGACAAATCGCCAGCAAAAGAATCGCCAGTAAAAGAATCGGCCACCACGGGAGGTGGCCGGGCAGGTCAGACGACCTGTACAGGAATATCGAAGCTGGTATGGCTGGCGGTGTTATCAGCGTTGATATACACCATTTTGGGTTTGTACGTTGCCAGTTCTGCTTCGTCAAAATTACCGAAGGTACAGATGATAATCCGATCACCAACGTCAGCCATGTGCGCGGCTGCCCCGTTCACTGAAATCATGCCAGAGCCGTCTTCCGCCCGAATGATATAGGTGGTGAAGCGTTTGCCGTTACTGATGTTGTAGATCTGGATCTGTTCGAATTCGCGCATACCGGCGAGATCCAACAGAGCGCCATCAATGGCGCAGGAACCTTCGTAATTAAGCACTGAGTGTGTCACACAGGCTTTGTGAAGTTTGGCTTTCAGCATAATGGATTGCATGGTAACCCCTTAAGAGTACTGCGGTTCGACGCACTTGGAACGACGCCGAAACCGGGGATTTCCCTCGCCAGATCGGCCAATAATTGCACGATTGATGCAAGGGGGCGGGAGTATGCCCTAATCAAAATCGGTATTCAATGACACCAGAATATTATCGATCAGCCGGGCTTTGCCAAGCGAGGCGGCAGCCAGGATCACGATTCTGGTGGCTTTGGCTAACTCGCTGGTGTCCAGTTCGGCCAGTGTATCGGCATCACGTACTTCGATGTAGTCCCTGATGAACCCTTGTTGCTGCAGGTCATGGTCGGCCTGCTGCAGTAATCCGGGCAAGGCTTCACCGGCTTGCAGGCCCTGGGCGATTCGGGTCAGCGTGCGATACAGCTGTGGTGCCGCCTGTCGTTCAGCATCGGTCAGATAGCCGTTACGGGAACTGAGTGCCAGCCCATCGCTGGCGCGAGCCGTTGGTACTGGCACCAGTGATACCGGAATATTGAGGTCTTCGACCATTTTCCGAATCACCGCAACCTGCTGGAAATCTTTCTCACCAAAAAACGCCAGATCCGGCTGTACCATATTGAACAGTTTGGATATGACGGTGGCGACGCCATCAAAGTGGCCCGGACGACTGCCACCACACAACCCGGCAGACACCCCGGGTACGTGGACATGGGTCTGGATGCTCTGGCCATGGGGATACATTTCGGCCACAGAAGGGGCAAACACCAGATGGCATCCGGCGTCGGCCAGTTGCTGGCTATCGGCTTCCAGCGTGCGCGGATAACGTTCCAGATCGCTGGGGTCATTGAATTGCAGCGGGTTGACAAAAATACTGGCGACCACAAAGCAGTTTCTCTGCCGGGCGGCGTCGATCAGCGAGATATGACCCCGGTGCAGATTACCCATGGTCGGGACAAGGCCAATATCATGGCCTGCGGCTTTGGCTGCGCGCAGCTGTTGGCGCAGCTCGGAGACGGTGTGAACAGTCATCATGGTGGGTGTAGACATCAGGCAAACTCATGTTCCGGGGAGGGAAAGGTACGATTCTTGACTTCGTCGTTATAAGCCGCCAGCGCTTCGGGAACAGTACGTCCTGAGGTGGCAAAGTTCTTGACGAATTTCGGGACATGATTCGGGTTCAGCCCCAGCATGTCGTGCATGACCAGCACCTGGGAATCGGTTGCTGAGCCGGCACCGATTCCGATGACCGGCACGGTGACGGCCTGCGTAATACGCTTACCCAGGTCGGCCGGTACGCATTCCAGTAAAATCATGTCAGCCCCGGCTTCTGCCAGAGTGACCGCAGCATCCACCATGGTATCGGCATGCGACTGACCACGGCCTTGTACCCGGTAGCCACCTAACTTATTGACTGATTGCGGCGTCAGACCAAGGTGAGCACACACTGGCACTCCCTGTTGTGCCAGGCTGGCAATCAGTGGTGCAAGCCATTGATCACCTTCCAGCTTGACCATATGGGCACCGGCTTGCATCACGGCGCGGGCACTGGCCAGGCCTTGCTCCAGCGTGCCGTAGCTCATAAAGGGCAGATCCGTCATGATCAGCGCCGGTCGTTGTGCCCGGCGGTTGCCATTGGCAACACAGCGAGTGTGATACACCATATCTGTCAAAGTGACAGGCAAGGTGCTGTCTTGCCCTTGCAGCACCATACCCAGCGAATCACCAACCAACAGGGCTTCAATGCCTGCATCAGCGGCCAGTTGCGCGAGGGTCGCGTCGTAGGCGGTCACCACAGCAAAGGTTTGCTGCTGGGCCTTGTATGCCTGTAATGAACGAAGTGTTACTGGATTCAATGTGCTACTCCCGTGTGGATAAGCCACTATCAGGTCGCCAATGGTGCGGATTGGTGATCATAAGTCAATATTGGCAGGTTAACTTTTGTTTATTGGAACAGGTCGTTCGATCCTGCTGCTCATTTTTTGACGTATCAGACGTCAAGCCATTATGCGTACGGATGACGCGACAACAGGATGGTATGGGGGTATTTCACCGCGGCCAGGGTCACGGGGGGGATAGCAGATCGGCGCGACTGGGAGTGGTCATGATAACCAGCTGATCTTGCTCCGTCAGTGTCTCCAGTATCGAGGACAAGGCCGTGCCATTGGGTAATCGACCGTCCGGGGCCAATTCGACCAAGGGCTGGATAACAAACAACCGGTTGCACATCTCAATATGGGGCACCGACAGGCGTGGCAGGTCGATACACTGGTCGGCGTACAGCAGGATATCAAGATCCAGCGTTCGCTCTCCCCAACGGCGCAAGCGCACACGGCCCTGCTGTTGTTCGATCGCCTGTAACTGGTCGAGCAGCGCCAGCGGTGCCAGGGTTGTGTCTATGCGAGCAACCGCATTGACATAATCCGGCTGATCCTGCGGCCCGACCGGCTTGCTGCGATAAAACGACGACCAGCCTGTCAGCTGGATGTCGCGACACTGCTCCAGGGCGCTTAATGCCTGACGCAACTGATCGGCGGGCTGGTCGAGATTGGCCCCCAGCCCGAGGTAACAAGTAACCGGTGTCATGTGTTGCGGGGTTTGCGGCGGCGGCGTTTGCGCTGCGGCTCATCGCGATAGGCATGGCGAGACGTATCGGGTACCCCTTCGCGTTTTTGTAACTCGGTCCACCAGTCACCAATACCGTGTAAATCTTCACCGGATTGCTCACGCAGCAGCAGGAAGTCGTAAGCGGCGCGGAAGCGAGGATGCGCCAGCAATTCTTTGGCTTTGCGGCTCTGGATTTTGGGCAGACGCAACTGCAGCTCCCAGATTTCGCGCATCGGAATAGAAAAACGCTTGGGAATGGCGGTGTGGCGAATCTGTTGCGATAAAACCCGGTCAGCGGCTTTTTGTAGCGCCGGATGAGGGGCCATACCGGATGCTTCAAATTCTTGCTGCATTCTTACCAGAGCAGGCCACAGCAGTGCCGCCAGGAAAAAATACGGCGTAACCGACTTGCCAGCCTGAATGCGGGTGTCGGTATTACGCATGGTGTTTTCAGCGATATTGCGAGCAACTTCATCTTCTTGCATACACTGTTCGGTTGCCGGAAACATATGCCGGAACAAACCATGATCACGCAGTAATTGCAGAGTGGTCAGTGCCTTGCCAGCCAGAAACAGTTTCAGTAATTCATCAAACAGGCGAGCGGCAGGAATTTGCTCCAGCAGCGGTGCCAGCATGGGAATCGGTGCCGCGGTATCAGCTTCCAGATCAAAATCGAGCTTACCCATAAAGCGGATGGCTCGCAGCATCCGTACCGGGTCTTCACGATAACGGGTTTCCGGATCACCAATCAGGCGCAACTGGCGGCTTTGCAGGTCGTCCCAGCCACCGGCATAGGAATACACACTGAAATCCGCAATATTGTAGTACAGCGCATTAATGGTGAAATCCCGCCGCAGCGCGTCTTCCTCACGATTACCGAAGACATTGTCCCGCAGGATCATGCCCTGGTCGCCGGTAGAGGCTTCCTTGCTGGAATGTGCTTCGGTAGGAGGGGCGCGGAATGTCGCGACTTCGATAACTTCCCGGCCAAACACCACATGCACCAGCTTGAATCGGCGACCGATCAGGCGGGAATTACGGAACAGCTGGTTCACTTGTTCCGGCGTGGCGTCGGTGGAGACGTCAAAATCCTTGGGCGACAGACCCAGTAAGGTGTCCCGTACACCACCACCAACAAGCAAGGCTTCGTGGCCGGCATTATGGAGCCGGTACAAGACCTTTAAAGCCGCGTCGCTGATCTGGCTGCGACTGATATTGTGCTCATCACGGCTGATAACACGCAGGTTGGCGGAAGGCGCGGCGTTGTCGGCAACGTCGTCGGGCTGGAGAATATTTTTGATAAATTTGGTTAGGCGCTTCACTGATGCTCAGTTTGGTTACTCGCAACGAAGCGAAAGAGTTTACCAGTGTCAGCCACAATTGATAAATCAATCCGTCAAACAGGCAATAAAAAAGCCGCACAATGGCGGCTTTTACTGGGAGGCCCTATTTTTATTATTGTGTCCCTCAATGCTCGGACTGGGTGTCCGCTCTTTTGAATATTCAGTATCGCCTGTTGTTATTTTTATCAGCGAGACCATTCATTCGAAACAGCCGACAGGGCGCATCTCTTGTTATTTTTGTTATCGAGACTTGCCACGGCAGATGGAAGTTATTGTTATTGTCATCTGCGAGAAGCGCTTCGCATTGTTGTTTTTATTGTCCGCTGCGCTTCGTGATATAGATAAAGCAGGTGCTGTGCCAACTTTTAAAATACCATTTAAATCAATAGCTTATGATTTTTTGGAAATTATTTCCCCAATATTTGGCCCGGATTGTTACCTGCTTTCGGGGTCTAAGGTAACAACCAGTGTGCGAGGTAACACTTTGAGCCAAAGAGGGTTTTTCGTGCCAGAAAAGAATCAGAATGCAACTTTTAATTTTGCTACCAGCCGATTTTTACGCCGCACAGTCAGCAGCCGTCACCAGTAACAGTCACCAGTCACCAGTCACCAGTCACCAGCAGCGCCGGATACCCCAGGCACCGGCCATACAGATCGATGGATTATCGGCACCAACCGTATCGCAAGGGCACTACGGCGGACGATCACGGAAATCCTGACGGCCCCAATGCCCTGAATACACACGATCCCGGCTTGTACAGAAATTGAATAGAGTGGAATCAGGCATTAAGCGAATCGATGTGGTGGTGTCGCAGTGATGGTGTCGCAGTGAGAAGGGATGAAATAACAAACCCCGCCACCTTTACAGGTGCGGGGTTCCGGGGGATAGCATGGTCTGTCCTATACTCAATCACCGTTTGTTATTTTTATTGTCGGTGATGGCTGGCTGAGTGCAGCTTGTTATTTTTATAGTCTGCCTCAGCTCTTGTTCTTGAGTTTAATATAGCGAGTACCGTGCCAAGAAATAAAACTTATTTAATATCAATGAGTTAGGTATTCCATGGTGCATCATGTCCATGAATGACAGGCATTTGTTACCTTGATAGCGGGGAGTTGGGTAACACATTGGCCATGGCGTAACACTTGGGTAGCACTTCTTTGGGAGGAGAAGCGGACAAGGACACATGGATACGAATGGAACCGGTATGAATATAGATAAAGGGACACGGACGGAGCCGGGGGCACGGATAGAGTGATACGGAGAGATGGATGTAAATAGAGCCTGGTATGGACGGAGCCGGTTATAAATACGGCGGCCCGGAAAAGAACAAACCCCGCCATCTTTACAGATGCGGGGTTCGCGAGAGAGTACGATTTTTTTTTGTTCTGACGCTCATTCGCCGATTGTTATTGTTATTGGCGGCGTAAGGTTGGAGATCACTGATTGTTTTTATTGGTGGTGATGCCAGCTCTTGTTGTTGCGCTGGTTAAAGCGATTTGTGTGCCAATAAACGGGCTCTTCCTTTATTTTATTTTTTATCCTTTAAAATCAATAAGTTACGTTTTTGATTGTGGTGGGTGTCCATAATTATATTGGTATTTTTACGTAATGATGCGAGGTGTTACTCAGTGTGTTACCGCGAGTAGCGTTGCCGTTGGCTTGTTTGGGGTAGTGGGGTAACACTTTGGTGGTGGGCTGTTTGGGGTGTGCTGCTGCAATGGCAGCTAGCAGCACGAATGCCCGCCCTGAACGATTTCGTGGCGGCCAGGTGCTGCGGTTGCTTGAGGCGTGGTTGGTGGAGCGCGGTTATTTTTTCTTGCGCGGTATGCCCAGGCGCTGGCGTCGTTCCCACAGGCTTTTACGGGAGATGCCGAGTTTGCGGGCAAGGTCGGTCTCGGTCATTTTGGCTTCGTTTTCCAGCACAAAATGCACAAAGTAGTCGTCGAGAGACAAGTCACCCTGGTCGCTGTGTTCTGCCCGTTCGGCGGTCGCGGGGTTGTTGTTGTTTTCGATCAGGTTCTCGCGCATGGCGGAGCTGATGTAGCGATCGGGGGAGAGGTCGATGCCAAGCAGTTCTGCGCTGACGTACTGATCTTCCGCAAGAATAACGGAACGCTCAACGGCGTTTTCCAGTTCACGAACGTTGCCAGGCCATTGGTACTGTTTGATGCTGGCGATGGCGCCGCTGTCGAATTGCATCGGTGGTTGGCCGAGTTTTTCGCAAGCCCGTGTGAGAATAAAGCTGGCCAGTTCGATTACGTCGTCACCGCGCTCACGTAACGGCGGCAAGATCAGTTCAACCACATTCAGGCGGTAGTACAGGTCTTCGCGGAATTCGCCACAGGCAGCCATTTCCTTGAGGTTACGGTGGGTGGCGGCAATCAGGCGTACATCGACCTTGATACTTTGTACGGCCCCCACGCGGCGGATTTCACTTTCCTGTAATACCCGCAGCAGTCGCGCCTGGGCTTCCAGTGGCAGCTCACCGATTTCGTCGAGAAACAGGGTGCCACCATTGGCGGCTTCAACCAGCCCCTGACGCTGGCTGGCAGCGCCGGTGAAAGCGCCTTTTTCATGGCCAAACAGTTCGGATTCCAGCAGGGTTTCGGGGATGGCGGCGCAGTTGACCGAAATCAGCTGGGCGGCGGCGCGGTGGCTCTGGTTGTGCAGGGCCTTGGCAACCAGCTCTTTGCCGGTGCCGGATTCACCATTGATCATCACGGTTGCGTTGGTGGGGGCAACCTTGCTGATTTTACGAAACAGTTTTTGCATGGCATCGCAGCTGCCAATAATGCCGTTGTTGCGGGAGATATCGGTGGCGTCGTTGTGTCCGGCCTTGTTGCTGTCGCTGGTTTGAGCGGGCGCCGGCTGGCTGGCAGTCACGGCGGAGGTGTCTGTCAGCGATTGACGGGCCTTGTCGAGGATCGATTTGACGGCTTCGACCAGTTCGCCATGGTCAAAAGGTTTGGCTATGTACTCAACCGCTCCCATTTTCATGGCATCGACCGCAGAGCGGAGGCTGGCAAAGCTGGTCATGATCAGAACCGGGGTGGTGCCGGCCAGTTCTATCAGATCGGTGCCCTGGCCACCGGGCAGGCGCAAATCGGTGATCACCAGATCAAAGGTGCTCAGATCGTGCTCACGGGCGGCATCGATACTATCGAGGTCGGTGACTTCGTAGTGGTGACGCTGCAGTAGTCTGCGTACCGATTGGCGAATAATGGCTTCGTCTTCGACGACCAGAATGCGACTCATAGATTTGTTTCCATCCTGTTTTCCGGCAGGTAACGCGGGAGGCTGACTTTAACACAAGTACCGGCATTCCCGCTGACTGGGCTGACGATCTGTACCTGACCATAATGTTCTTCAATAATACTGTACACCAATGCCAGACCAAGACCGGTGCCTTTCCCCACTTCCTTGGTGGTAAAAAAAGGCTCGAATACCTGTTCCATTGTATCGGCCGGAATGCCGTGTCCCTGGTCGATAACGCGAACAGTCACCTGATGCATGTCTGCCAGTGTATCGGCAATGACTTGTTGTCCAGGTTGACTGGCATCACGGGCGTTGCTTAGCAGATTAATAAACACCTGTACCAGGCGTTGGGAATCACCAATGACCATCAGTTCGGGGTCGCTTTGGTTAACGAACTCGATATCCGGGCTGCGCTTGTTCAGCCGCAGCAGTTGCATGGCGTCTTCCAGGCAGTGATGCAGGTTGACTTCTTCGTTTTCGGTGGCGTGATTACCGGCATGGGCGAAATTCATCATGGATTGCAATATGCGGCTGACACGTTGGGTCTGCTCCCGGATTTGCTGGGCAATCTGGTGTATCTCGGGGTTGTCGGTTTCGTATTCCATGCTTTGGGCGAGGCAGTCGATACCTGTGATCGGGTTGCCAATTTCATGGGCGACACCCGCCGCCAGACGGCCGATTGAGGCCAGCCGTTCACTGTGAATCAATTCCCGCTCCAGCAGCTGGGTTTCGGTCTGGTCTTCCAGCAGCAGCACGATACCGCCGGGCTGGCGGTTGGCCGACTGGATAATGGATTTGTGCAATGTGTACCAGTGGGGCTGCAAGCCAATATCGACCCGTTTTTTGTGTTCATGGAGGGTGGTTGTGGTAATAAAGCGGCCTAATAAATCCCCCCATGGCTCGGGTAATTGCGCCAGCAAGGTGCCGGTTACCCGCTCCGCTGCCAGGCCGGTCAGCTCAACCATGGCCTGGTTCCAGAGCAGGATTTCGCCATCTTCTGCCAGCGAGCAGGCACCGATAGGCAACCGTTCCAGGGTTTGGCGATGATAGCGGCGCAGGTGGTCCAGCTCTCCGGCAATACCAGAGAGGCGGTCATTAAAACCTTCGAGCCGCTGCTCAATAATATAAATATCGCTACTGAGTTCGGTACCTTCCTGCAGTGGCAAATAGCGGCGGATAATATCCTGTGCCACGGTGGGGCCAAGCAGGCTCGACAGGTTGGCTTCGAGCCGTACCCGCAAGCGGCGCAACTCGTGCGGCCGGTCTTCGTAGCTGGGCAGACCGAGGTCGGTCAGTGCCTGATGCACTTCACGTTCTGCCATATAGCGGCCCAGTGGCCGACTGAGCGTCAGAATGGCGTCGTTGGAGTTTTCGGCTTCCAACAGTTGCATGCTGGGGCGCTGGGCGGCAATCACACAGGCATCGGCGGCACTGAGCTCGGCATCCTCTGGTTTGCGTGTCAGGCTGATGCCGACAAACAGCATGGCGTTACCAAGCACACTGAGCAGCGCCGTGCGGTGCCAGTTGCTTTCGTCGGGAATCATAAACCAGTGCTCCCACTCGGAGCCGGTCAGTAACAGCGGCAAGAGCAGCCCCAGCAACCAGATACCGAGGCCGACACTCAGGCCAACCACAAAGCCGGTGCGGCTGGCTCCGCGCCAGTACAGCAGGCCGACGATACCGGGCAAGAATTGCATCGCGGCCCCACAGGCCAAAATACCGAGGCGGTTGATGTCGAGGGTATCGCCCATCAGCTGATAAAAAAGATACGACAGCGCAATCAGCCCGAGAATCAACAACCGCCGTGACCATAGCAGCCAGCGGTAAAAATCGTGTTTCGGGCTGGGCTGATAGTGCGGAAACAGCAAGTGGTTCAGCAACATCGAGGTGGTGGCCAGCGTCATCTGGATACTGACACCGGTGGCGGCGGCGACACCACCCAGAAAGACCAGCAGCGTAATGGTCGGCGAGCCGGTTTCCAGCCCCAGCCCCAGGGCAAAGTACTCGGTAGGCACCGTTAGCTGGTGGTTCATGCCCCCCCAGAGCAAGGGCGGTATCGACAGGCTCAGCGCCAATAAAATCAGTGGGAAGGCCCAGCTGGCCAGTCGCAAGGCCCGGTTGCTGACGTTTTCGGTAAAGGTAATGTGAAAGGTATGGGGCATTGCAATCGCAATCGCCAGACACATCAAAAACAGCGTTAGCCAGGGGCCACTGGGTGGCCCCGAAGGGCGGCTGGCAAGGTATTGATGAATCGACTGCAGCCATTGGTCGCCACCGACAGAGGCCGGAATAATATCGAACAGCAGCACCAGGGTCGTCACGGCAATGGCAATCAGTTTGAACAGGGACTCCAGCGCCAGAGAAAATACCAGCCCTTCGTGGTTCTCACGGGGGGTCATCTGGCGCGCGCCAAACAGGACCGCCAGCGTCAGCAGAATGGCGGAGAAGCCGAGCGCCAGATAATTCACCGGCCAGCCCGGGCTGAGAATGTCGAGGGTATCGGCCACGGCCTTGATTTGCAGGCTGAGTAACGGCACCACCACACACAGCATACAAATACTGACCAGCACACCCGCAGACGGGCTGCGATAGCGGAAGGCCAGCAGATCGGCGAGGGAATTAAGCTGATAGCGGCGGGTAATACGCAGGATCGGCCGCAGCAACAGTGGCGTCAGCAAAAAAGCACCGGCGAGGCCACCAAAATAAGACAGGTAGCCGTAGCCGTACAGCTGCGCCAGCGCGACACTGCCGTAGTAGCCCCAGGCGCTGGCAAATACCCCCAGCGACAACAGATACACCAGCGGTTGTTGTACCCAGCGGCGCGGTATCCAGCTGCGCTCGACAGCGTAGGCGCTGAGATACAGCAGAGCCAGATAGCCAAGTAATATCAGGCAGAGCAGACTGAGGCTGAACGTCATCAGGCAGGTTCCTGGTCTGGAGCGGGTGACCGTCACGAGCAACAGCGGCGAGGCCACTGCGTTATCGGGCTAAAACCGCGACGCTAAAAAAGGACGACAGGGTAACATAAAGCCTTTCAGCGCTGATATTTATGCCGGATCACTACTGCCAGGGCGTTGAAACGCCGCCGGAGCAGGCAGCTGGTGGCGGCCATGCAAACGTTCGGGTTGCCAGTGTTGGATCGCCCACTGCAACAGGGTGTGATTCCCTGCACCTTGCAGAGTGGCGGGTGGTTGCTGGCCCAGCCAGTCCAGCGCCAGCCAGAGCGTCTGGCCGCTGTGGTCGGGTTGTAAGGGCAGTGCCAGGTTCTGTTTGCTGAGCTTCTGGCCGTTGCGTTCGGTGGCGACCGGAATATGGGCGTAGCCGGGTGCATCCCAACCGAACGCCTGATAGATCAACAGCTGGCGCTGGGTCGAGTCAATCAGATCAATGCCCCGAACGATCTGGTTGATACCCAGGTCGTGGTCATCCAGCACCACTGCCAATTGGTACGACCAGAGCTGGTCGCGGCGACGAATTACAAAATCCCCGATGTCACGGCTGGGTGACAGGCAATAGCGGCCTTGCAGGCGATCGTCAAAACACACCGGCGCGGCCTGGGGATCAACCCGGAAACGCCAGGCGTAATCCTGCCCTGCTTCCTTGTTGGGGGGATGGGCGCAGCCTGCCAGATGCAAACGCCCTTGCAACTGCTTGCGGGAACAGCCGCAAGGAAACGCCAGACCAAGATCGGCCAGCTGATGCAAGCCGTGTAAATAAGCCGCATGACGCTGACTCTGGTAACAGATGCTGCCATCCCAGGTCAGGCCATAGGCTTCCAGCGTGCGGAGAATATGCTGGCTGGCGGCCGGATCTTCCCGCGGCGGGTCAAGGTCTTCAATACGCACATGCCACTGGCCACCGGCGTGGCGCGCATCCAGATAGCTGGCCAATGCCGCCAGCAGCGATCCAAAATGTAAGGGGCCAGTAGGCGACGGCGCAAAACGGCCGATATAAACCGCTTTATGAGCTGTTGTGCGTGGGGTTGCCAGTTGCGCAGAAGAGGCGTGTTGGGAGGTGGCGGAATCAGTCACTGGACTGGTTGCCGGATGGTATGCGGAAACAGCAGCAGAGCAGGGCATAAGCACTTGGCATCAGGAAACGTGCGGGCAAGTACTGCCCGCCGCGTACAACCGGGTCAGACGCCCAGTTGTTTTTCTTTGATTTCTGCGAGGGTTTTGCAATCGATACACAGGTCGGCGGTTGGACGTGCTTCCAGACGACGAATACCAATTTCTACACCACAGGCTTCACAGTAGCCGTAATCACCTTTGCTGATCAGCTCAATGGTTTTATCGATCTTTTTGATGAGTTTACGCTCACGGTCACGGGTCCGCAGTTCGAGGCTGAATTCCTCTTCCTGGCTGGCGCGATCATTGGGATCGGCATAATTGTTCAGCTCCGTTTGCATGTGCTCTTTGGTGCGATCGACTTCTTCCATCAGCTCTTGTTTCCATTTACGCAGAATATTTGCGAAATGCTCAAGCTGAGCGTCGTTCATATACTCTTCAGTCGCGGACGCCTGGTAAGGAGTAAAGTCTGTCAGAGCGAATTCTTTTTTATCTTGCGGCATGGTGTTGCTGCCTCACCTGGTTAACGGGTTCAATCAACCGAACACTTGGCGCTCATGGCAGTAAGGACCAGTGGCCTGATCCGGCATGTCCATGGACGCCAAAATAATAAGGCCGGGAAACTATCAGATAACGGCGCGAGCGCCAACTATTTCATGGGGCCGAAGCCGCCAGCAGGCAAATAGACGCGTTAGTGCTCGACAATTTGTCGAATTGCTGGCTTCTGTCACACTATTGAGTTCGATGCAGGAGACTTTTGTGGAACACACCGCCCAACCATCCCAGACACCAACCGAGCCCGCCATGACCCGGCGCAGCCAGGCAATATCCCCGTTTCAGGTGATGGCGATCCTGACCGAAGCGCAAACCTTGCAGGCCGCCGGTCACGACATTATTCACCTTGAAGTCGGGGAACCGGACTTTCCAACGCCAGCGCCCATGATCGATGCCGCCTTTGGCGCGTTACGGGCGGGCAAAACCGGCTACACCCCGGCGCTGGGCCTGCCAGCACTGCGTGAAAAGCTTGCCGAGTGGTATCAACAGCGCTTTGGTATCCGCGTTGCGGCGTCCCGCATTGTGCTGACTCCCGGCGCTTCCGGTGCCTTGTTATTACTGGCTGCCGCCCGACTGGAAAGCGGCGACAAGCTGATGCTGGCTGACCCCGGCTATCCGTGTAATCGCCACTTTGCCCGGCTGTTTGAAGCCAGTGGCCAGCTGATTGCTGCAGGGCCTGAGCAACGTTATCAGCTGACCCCGGCGATGCTGGAGCAGCACTGGACACCGGCCACCAGGGCCGCACTGGTGGCCAGCCCGGCGAATCCGACGGGTACCGTCCTGAATCTGACGGAATTGTCTCGATTGGCCAGTACAACTGAACGGCTGGGCGGCGAGTTATGGGTTGATGAAATTTATCAGGGGCTGAATTACGGCAGCAGCCCGGAAACCGTGTTAGCGGTTGCCGATAACGCCGTGGTGATTAACAGCTTTTCCAAATATTTTGGCATGACCGGCTGGCGACTGGGTTGGGCCGTTGTGCCGGAGCACTGGGTGCCGACACTGGAAACCCTGGCGCAGAATGTCTTTCTGGCACCGCCAACCCCGGCCCAACACGCTGCCATGGCCGCCTTTGAACCAGAAACGCTGGCGCTATTGGCTGAGCGGCGGAACATTCTGGCTGAACGCCGAGACTATCTGCTCACCGCCTTGCCAGCGCTGGGTTTTGTGGTGCCGGTAGCACCGGATGGTGGATTATACGTGTACGCCGATGCCAGCCGTTTTACCGACGACAGTCTGGCGTTTTGTTTGCGCGCCTTGCGCGAAACCGGTGTTGCCCTGACACCCGGGGTGGATTTTGGTGAATATCAGGCCCAGACCCATATCCGGTTTGCCTTTACCGCCGATCTGGCGCGACTGAAACAGGCGGTCGAACGGCTGTCAGACTGGTTGGTGCCACGCGGATGAAGTACAGCTCCGCACTGATTCCCGGCCGTTTGATCAAACGCTACAAGCGCTTTCTGGCGGATATCGAGCTGGATAACGGCGATATAATCACCGCCCACTGCGCCAATACTGGTGCCATGACCGGCTGTGCCGATCCCGGTTGCCGGGTCTGGTTATGGGACAGCGCCAATCCCAGGCGCAAACTGCGCTACAGCTGGGAATGGACTGAAGTGGCAGGGTTGTATAAAGCCTGCATCAATACCGCCAGAGCCAATCAGCTGGTGGCTGAATTTCTGCAGGCCCAATTGACGGCGGAGCCAGGCACGGCTCCGGCCAGCTCACCAGACAGCCTGACGGTATCTGAGCGCTTCCAGGGTTACACCCGGGTACAACGAGAACCCAAAGTGACGGATGGACGGCTGGATTTTTTGCTGCAAGGGGAAGGGCTGCCGGATTTGTATATCGAAGTCAAAAGCCTGACGCTGCTGCGTGAAGATCGGGGCCACGGCATGGGCTGTTTCCCGGATGCCCGCACCGAGCGTGGCTTGAAGCACTTGCGCCGCCTGCAGCAGCTACAACAACAAGGCCATCGCAGCCTGTTGTTATTCTGTGTGGCGCTGGAGGGAATAACCCGGGTTGCCGCAGCGGCGGATATCGACCCGGACTACGCCACGGCATTGGCCGAGGTGATCCACAGTGGCGTTGAAGTGCTGGCCTTGCCAGTGCAGTTTGATGTTGAGCAATCCAGCTTACAGCTGTTAGCCAATCAGGAAATAGCGGTTGTGTCTGCTGTTGTGGCTCCGGGGACGGAATAAGCCGCTTCCAGCCAGATTAGGGTCGCCGCAGTAGCCGGGCGGCGGCAAAAAACAGCGCCGTAAACGACAGCCAATCACTGTATTTTGCGCGACACCAGCCTGGTGCCGTTTATGTAAAGAACAGCAAGAAGACATTTGCCCCGTTAATTATTGCTCTTTTCCGACTATGCTGTTGCTCGCGATCCGCGGGCCAGTCGCAACGAGCGTATTGGCGCATCCATGGATACATATTAACGACTCCGGAGTACTTGTATGAATGTAACCACCCGATTGATTTCTGTTGCCAGCCTGGCTGTCGTATTGGCGGCACCTGTTTATGCCGATGACGAGCCGTCCTGGTGGGACAGCCTGGTGAGCAAAGGCAAGGCGATGTTTGATAGTGGCGAAGAAGACGTTGCCAGTCAGGTCGATGACGGCAGCGAAGCCGTCGCAGACAGCTCCGACGAAGGCGAAAGCATGGCGGCAGAAGGAATGGAAGCAGGCAAGGAGATGGCCCAGGACAGCTACGAATCCAGCAAGGAAACCCTCAAGGAAGGTTATGAAGCTGGCAAGGAAACAATCACAGAAGTGGTTAAAGAAAGTTATGACAACGGCAAGGATGTTGCCAAAGAAAGTTATGACGAAGGTAAAGAAGTAGCCGAAGAAAGTTATGAATCCGGCAAAAGCGCACTCAAAAATGCGTTTAACTAAAAGCCGCTGACGGAGTTGTTGTCTGCTCCGCAAGATGGCTGGCGCTGCCAACCGGCAGCGTCAGCGGTTGTTCAGATGATGGTTAAAACGAGGTATCAGGCTGGCGGTATATTTATCCATCCAGTTGTACCAACAGCTGGCCGTCCCGGATTGTCGATGCAACATCCGTTAGATACTGGCCGCTACAGGGGCCAGCGATACACCGGCCATCCTCAACCTGAAACAAGGCCCCGTGGGTGCTGCACTGGATAAAATGGCCATCGATATCCAGAAATTGATCTGGAACCCATTCCAGCCGAATCCCCAGATGTGGGCACTGATTGCGGAAAACAAACCACTGCCCGCCCCGCCGCACGACCAGTAACGCCGTATCATCCAGCTCAAAACCTCGACTGCAACCCTCGGCAATAGCGTCTGTGGCACATACGCTGCGCCATGTATTTATCGTCATTATTACCCCGGGTTAACATGGTGTGACGCAAGGGAACGGCAGCTGCCGCTGGACAATAGCCCGCCTACCGCTCACGCAGAGCCACGAATGGTAATACCCAAGGGCCAGCATGACCAGTTATGCGCAAGTGCGGAATAGCGAGAGTGACCGGGATAACAGGGAACAAGCACAAGTGCCAGTAGCAGGAATCAGAAGCAATAAACAGCAGGCAAAAAAACGCCCCTCAAATAGAGGGGCAAAGCAACCGTGATTAGCTTGATGAGAGAGATCACCGCACAACCTGAGCTGTGATGTGAACACCGTTGCTATCTCTAGCGCCGATAAGTAAACAATAGTCATTCTCATTATCGGTGTCAATAATAATTCTCATTTATTTTGGGCGGATGCCGGGAGTGGCGCATTATGACCTTCCCTATGATCTTCTCTAATGACCTTCTCTTGGAGGTATGAACGCTTGCCGCGGCTGATAGCCCTCTCAGTTGGGAATTGGCTGTGAACCGGGGGCGGGTCGGTTACCGATCGGTTGTAGTCAGCCAAAACCAGGTTGATTAAACTGGACACCCACCTGCACCGATGATCCTTCATGAGCCGTTCGCTTGATGCCTTTCTACTGACTTCCAGCTGGTCGGATAGCGCCCCAGCCCAGGATTCTGAGCTGGTATTCTGGTGGCACACCCCGAATGGCCCGTTACGCCAGCAACTACGCCAGCCAGCGGTGTGTTTTATCGAACGTCGCCATCAGGCAGACGCTGAACGCATGGCCCACACCCTCGGTTGGCCTGTGCGTTGTCGAGCGGTTGAACTCACCACCTTTACACAGCAAGCGGTCACGGCGTGTTATATGCCCGCCAGCTACTGCTATCGCTGGCGCAACTTGCTACAGAACCAGGGCATTCCCTGTCGCGAAGTGGATGTGCGTATTACCGACCGCTACTTGATGGAGCGTTTTATTTACGGTGCCGCGGTGATCCATTACGAAGAGGGCGGGCTGGCATCTGCGTTACCCGCGGTTGCCGACACCGACACAGACACAGAGGCCGCAGGCCCTGCCTATCAATGGCTGAGCGGTGGCCATTTAACCCCGGGCAGCTACCGCCCGACTTTGCGCTGGCTGTCGCTGGATATCGAGACCAATATTCCACGGCAGGGAGAAGCGCTGAAACTCTATTCGGTGGGGCTGGTGACACCAACGCACCGGTGTGTGCTGCTGGTGGAGCAACATGGTGCCGCACCAGCAGCGGCAACAGATCCATCTGAGCTGGTCCGGCTAGCGGACGAAGCATCGGTATTACACGCCCTCAACAACCGGATAGCTGCCAGCGACCCGGATGTGATACTGGGCTGGAACCTGATCCAGTTCGATCTGGATGTGCTGCAGCAAAAATACCACGAACATACCATCCCCATGAGTTGGGGCCGGGACGGCAGCATCCTGCGGGTTCGGCAACAACGGAATACCCCCGACCGGATTATCGTGAATATGGACGGGCGGCTGGCACTGGATGGGATCGAACTGCTCCGGGCAGCCAGCTACCAGTTTGAAAGTTTCTCGCTGAATGCGGTGTCTGAACAGCTGTTAGGTGACTCCAAGCTGCTGACCGGCAGCCAGCGCGGTGACGATATTCAGCAGCTTTACCAAACCGACCTGGCCGCCTTCAGCGCCTATAACCTGCAGGATTGTGATCTGGTCTGGCGTATCTTCGAAAAGGTCAAACTGCTGGATTTTGCGATCGAACGCAGCCTGATGACCGGGCTGGCACTGGATCGGATGGGCGGTTCGGTGGCGGCCTTCGAGAACCTTTACCTGCCGCGCCTGCACCGCGCCGGTTATATCGCCCCCAATATTGGCGAAGGTTATCAGGCCGAAAAAAGCCCCGGTGGTTATGTGATGGATTCAACCCCGGGCCTGTTCGAGCACGTACTGGTGCTGGATTTCAAAAGCCTGTACCCATCGATTATCCGTACCTTCAAGATCGACCCGATGGGCTTGATCGAAGGGCTGGCCACCGACGCCACACAGGCGTTACCCAATGACCATTGGGTGCCGGGCTTTTTTGGTGGGCGTTTTCATCAACAACAGCATATTTTGCCCGAACTGATCCGAGGGTTGGGCGAACACCGGGAACACGCCAAGCAAGAAGGCAACAAGCCGCTGTCTCAGGCGATCAAAATCATTATGGCGTCTTGTTACGGTGTTCTGGGATCGGAAGGCTGCCGGTTTCACGACACCCGGCTGTCGGCTTCGATTACCAAACGCAGCCATGAAATTATCCAGGCCAGCTCCGACTGGATTGCGGCACAAGGCTACGAAGTGATTTATGGCGATACCGACTCGGTATTTGTCTGCTTGCGTACGGCGGTCTCCGATGCCGCCGCCGACCGGATTGGCCAGCAGCTGGCCAGTGACCTGAATCGCTGGTGGGCAGATAACCTGCAACAACGGTTTGGCATCCAGAGTTATCTGGAAATGGAATACGAAACCCATTATCAGCGCTTTTTTATGCCCTCGATCCGCGGGGCAGACACGGGCAGCAAAAAACGTTATGCCGGGCTGATCCACGATGCCGATGGCCTGCCACACATGGTTTTCAAAGGGCTGGAAGCGGTGCGCTCCGACTGGACACCGCTGGCGCGGCAGTTCCAGCAACAGCTGTACCGGAAAATCTTTCTGCAGCAGCCGTATTCGCATTGGGTGCGGCAACAGCTGGATGACCTGCTGGCGGGGCACTCGGACCATCTGCTGAGTTACCGTAAACGTTTGCGACAACCGTTGGCCATGTACCAGCGGCAGATACCGCCCCATGCCCGGGCAGCAATGAAACTGGATCAGTGGCGACAACAGAACGGCCTGATGCCGAGATACCAGCAAGGGCGTGGCTGGATACGTTACCGCATCACCGCCAAAGGCCCGGAGCCGCTGGATGACATATCAGAGAACGACCAGCACGACGGCATAAGCTACCCAACTGCCGCACCGGATTATCAGCACTATATCGACAAGCAACTACGGCCCATTGCCGCTGCGATTTTTCAGTTTACTGGCGATGACGTGGATGACCTGCTGGGGATGCAAGGGTCCTTGTTTTTGTGACAGGTAACGGGCAAGACGCCGTGCATAGCGGTAATTACCGACAGGCACGGCGGTGTGATCACATGGTGGAGAGTCCCTGATCCAGTATCGCTAGGATCTGGTCAATCTGAGCGTCGGTGACACACAAAGCCGGGCTCATATTAATCACGTTATTAAACGTATCAAAACAGCGGTTGGTACGGCCGACCAACAAGCCTGCGTTTTTACAGGCTCCCACCAACTGCATGGTTACGGACTCATCCACCGGTTCTTTGCTGTGCGGATCGGCGACCAGCTCCAGCCCACACAACAGCCCTTTACCGCGAACATCACCAATCAACGGGTATTTGGCTTTTAATGCCTGCAAGCCCGCCATCAACCGGTCACCCATCACCTGACAGTTTTCGATCAGGCCTTCGCGCTCGATAATATCCATATTGGCGAGGGCCGCAGCCGGGCCAGCCAGACAGCCACCATAAGTGGAAATATCACGGAAGTAGCCCATCGTATCGGCGGCATTCTCTTCCTGCAGCGCCTGATACACCGTTTCGGTAGTAACGGTACAAGAGATCGCGGCATACCCGGACGCCACCCCTTTGGCCGTGGTGACGATATCTGGCTGCACATCATAATGCTGATACCCAAACCACTGGCCGGTACGACCAAGGCCACACACCACTTCGTCGATAATCAGCAGCACATGGTGCTTTTTGCAGATTCTGTCGACCGCCTGCAAATACCCTTCTGGTGGCGTGATAATGCCGCCCCCGGCGGTAATCGGCTCAATAATCACCGCGCCAACCGTTTCCGGCCCTTCGCGCAGAATAACATCTTCCAGCAACTGGGCGGCTTTTTGGCCGTAGTCGGTGGCATCGTCAAACTGGTTGCGATATTCAAAGCAGTGCGGAAACTCAACAAAATCCGGCACAAACGGGCCGAACTGTTCCCGGCGCTGGGATTGCCCGGCCGCACTCAAGGCGGCGATGGTGGTGCCGTGGTAATCCCGATCGCGGTAAAGAATCTTGTTCTTTTTGCCGTCATAATATTTGTGGGAAATCTGGCGCACCATCTTGAAGGCTTTTTCGTTGGCCTCGGAACCGGAGCTGGAATAGTACACCCGGTTCATCCCCGGCATCTTTTCCAGCAGGCGATGGGCAAAGCTGGCCGCCGGTTTGCTGCCCATACCACCGGCAAAGAAATTCAGCTCTAGCAACTGGGCGCTGATCGCATCCACAATTTCCCGCCGGCCATAACCCACATTCGTGACCCAGACACCACCGGCAGAGGCATCCAGATAGTGATTGCCATCGATATCCCACAAATCCAGACCATCGCCCTTGACGAACACAGGCAGCCCTTTCGCGGCCGCGGCTCCGGGGGTTATATGATGCCAGACGTAAGATTGATCGAAGTGTTTGATCTCTTCGTCGGTGTATTGATCGAGTGGTGGCATAACGTATCTCCGTTGGATTCCGGTGTCAGATATCGCGTTTGATGGCAAAAGGAGACCAGCTCTGTCTTACCGGCATAATCTCAAGCGTATTGATATTCAGGTGGCTCGGCTGGTTGGCCAGCCACAGCAGAGTCGACGCAATATCGTCTGGCTGGATAGCATGGGCACCGTTATACAGATTATCGTAAGCCTGTTGGTCGCCACCGGTTCTGACCAGAGTGAACTCACTTTCAGACAGCCCGGGAGCCAGGCAACTGACCCGCACGCCAGTACCAGCCAGATCACAACGCAAGGCCAGCGAAAACTGCTCAACAAACGCCTTGGTGCCGCAATAAACATTGCCGCCCGGATAAGGCCAGCTACCCGCAATGGAACCAATATTAATGATGCTGCTGCCTTCGCCGGATTCGATCAGCCGTGGCAATAACGCATGAGTTACCGTTGTCAGCCCCTTGATATTGGTATCGATCATGGTATGCCAATCCGCCAGATCACACTCCTGTGCGCCCTGGGTACCCAGCGCCAGACCGGCGTTATTGATCAGCAGGTCAATCTTGTCGAAAGGGGCCGCGAGTTCATCAAATGCCTTGAGCACAGCAACAGAGTCACAGACATCCATGACCAGTGTGGCAACCTGGGTTTTATCCGCCAGCTCTTTGCCTATCTCGTCGAGTCGTTGCTGGCGGCGTCCGGTGAGTACCAGATTCCAGCCCGCAGCGGCAAATTCACGGGCTGTTGCCAGACCAAACCCGGAGGTAGCACCAGTAATAACGGCGGTTTTATTCATAAGACAGACCCTTTAAACACATGTAAACAATGTTTTAACCCATACACTGAAAATAATATCGGTATGGCTGTTATTGACAGACCGATCCCTGTCGGCTGATTCAATAGCAACAAGATAGCGTTGCTATTGTTAAATAAACGGTCGGGGTGTAACTGCATGAAACAGTTTTTAGCCTCAGGGCAATGGCTAGACATTGCATCCTGATAAACATACCGGCCATGTCTGGCTGCACCACAACGGTTTTTCAACATACTGATTAAGATGACTAAGGTATAGGGGAATCCGCTGGTAGCTGTAGATCCAGCTTGATTACGAATGTAGAGCCAGAAGTCAAACCGCGTGCCCGCAGGCGTGTCAGGTTCTGGTGAGCACTTGGGTATGAACATACGCGATAATCCCATGTGTGCGAGCACGGTCTCGGGCCGCTACTGGTATCTGTACCTGATCATGGACATGATCCGCCGTAAAATGCTGGCGTCGCAGGGTTTGCAGAGACGACCATGCCGGCCATGATCAGCAGAGGTCTGTTTTTTCTGCTCGAAGGCTGTATCCAGTCAGCCTGATGAAACGAGAGATCTGGCTCAAAACGGACGTTTACCCATGGTTCTACTTTTTCTGAAACATCTGTATTTATAAACAGTATAATAAGGTCGAATAGAAAATCCATGCTCGTATTTCCAGAGAGGTTGCGCATTTTTTCGGTTGCTGTTAGCGTAACCCCATAAAGATCAATGGTTTTGCGCTTTTGGTGTAGAAATAATACGCCCGTTAAAACAGAAAAATGCACATGCGTGCTTTTCCAGGGAGGAGAGTTCAGTGAAAACGGAAATCATCAGTCAATTCAAATGCCAGCCTTCTTCTCGCAATAAATCGTGCCACCAGAAAAACGCGCATGCGTATGAATAAGCTGTTATGCGATATGGAGCTCCAATGTCATATACGAGTAAAAAATACGAAGATCGAACGGATATTGAAAAAATACAATCGAATTGGAAAAAGCTTTCCGGGCTGTACTCACGTAGGGAATGGTCTGGTTCTGTTGTAAGGGCTGCTACCGCAGCTGAAATTGCGTCGAATTTGGTAGTTCGTGAAGAACTAGAAAATATTAAAGGTATTGACGAAGAATTTGTAAGCCACTTAATGGTATGGGCAAATGGGATACAAGGGAAGTTTCAAAAACTGATATTGCCTGCTGTTAAAGGGAAGGATTACGCTAAAACCTTTGGGCAGCTTTCTAGCGATATTATTGAAATAAACAAGATTCGAAATGGCATTGTACATTCTGGCAAATTTGAAAATTCTGAGCCAGCGTTTCAGGTCATAGAAAAGGCTAGAGCAGTTATACTGGCTTTTGTCTGTCAATATCATCCAGAGTTTAGCCTGGATGATATTAGTAAAATAGAATAATCGCTTAAAAAATCAATGCAGCCGACCGCTAACACGTCGGCTGCATTGAGGCGTTATGCCTGATAAAGGATGAGTATGGAACAACATTACGAAGCACCAGAAATAGATAAGGATGCATTCACATGTCCTTATTGTGGCGCATTCTCAGCAATGAGATGGGACTGGATTCGGACACATAATGAATCGCTTCCGTTAAAGCGTGCGGAATGTCATAGATGCAGTAAGATGTCCGTTTGGCGTGCACATTATTTGGAAGGTGGAGATACTTTAGCTGGCAACATGATCGATCCAGATGTTCATACTGCGCCGCTGCCTAACGAAGATCTTCCTGATGTATGTCGTTGTGATTATATGGAAGCTCGTGATATTTCCAATAAATCTCCAAGAGGCTCAGCAGCATTGCTTAGACTTTGCATTCAAAAATTATGTAGTGAGTTAGGAGGTAAAGGAAAAAATATTAATGACGACATTGCCATTCTTGTCGCTAGTGGATTACCCCAAAGAATACAGCAAGCCTTAGATATTGTACGTGTTGTTGGGAACAATGCTGTCCATCCAGGCGAAATATCAGTTGAAGACCAGCCTAATACAGTCGTAGCACTTTTTAGATTGATCAATTTGATTGTTGATAACCAAATAACTCAACCAAAGCAAGTGGCCAGTTTATTTGATGCTTTACCTGAGGGAGCAAAGCAGGCTGTTGAAAAACGAGATGGAAAGGCATAACAAGTCAATGCAGCCGACCGTTTGATTATCCTCCGTTTTAACGGGCACCTTATTTACACAATAAAAGATGCCCTATACCAGCCTACTAAAAAGGAAAATAGTAACTATGCTATACCATCTCAAACAAACGACAGTATACACAATACTTATGTTTGTATTGTTTGTGCTATCAAGCTGCACCCAAGTCACACTGGTTGCTGATTATGACAAAGAGGTGTTGGCGGACACCTTTGCTTTAGCTAAACGAGTGGATCTATTCTGGGCTAACTATCTTGAGGCCGAAGGTGAAGACCGTAAGTACGCTGCTATCAAAAAGGAAGTGATTGGCATTGAAGTTGATATGAACAGTTTGTTGCTAAAAAACGAGGCTCGGAATGAAAACAAACAAACAACAGCACAGGTAGAGAACGTGATCGTTGTCTGGAGTAGGACTGCTAATCTCATTAAGTCTCAGGGAAGTATCTCTAATACATCAGCAAAGGCCTATCGAGTACAGTTGGCAGACGCAATTAGGTATATAGTAACTGGCGAAGAAGTTAAGAATATTTCGAACAACACGACTAATGCAGGGGATGTAAAATGAGTTTTAATTTTGAGGCCACGTTTGAGTCGATGGTAGATGCCGCGCAAACAGAGTTGCTGGAAGACACAGAGCAAATTCGAAACCAAATGAAGCAAATTCTGGAGGATGAAAAAGACCGGCTAAAGCTAATTTCTGCCATTAAACTTGACCCAACAGCAACTGAGGCAGAGTTCGATGCAGCCCTCGAAAATGAAAAGGATGTACTGAAAAACGCCTCACTTGCATTGGAAATCCAAGTACGGGCTACTGCTCAACAGGCTATCAATGCTGCGATTAATATTTTAAATACCGCGCTTAATACAGCGATTAAAGCTCTCCAGGTAGCCATGTAGAAGTTATATAAATGGGTGTGGAAAATATAAGCTTGTTAGAGATATTACAAGAAGCTTCGAAACCCCCATTAGGTGTTATTGCATTAGTAATTTTGGCAATGAAAGTTGTTAGGTTGATCCTCTGGAGACAGGTATAAATCTTGAGTGTTTTCTATTTTCCTCATAGGAATAGTGGATTTTTCGTATGCGTTTATTTACCTGTTTCCTACTGCTTTTAACCTTGGAGTGCCCTGATTTATTATCCTGATGTATTGCCCTGCTGTATTGCCGCTTCTCAGGTTGAAAATAATAATGGCAAAACCCTGATTAAAATCAGCGTTAATCGACGTTACTTTACATAGTCTTCGATATTTCTGTGGATCGGTTTTATATCATACAGTCGGTTTTCTGAATTTACAGGACATGGCAGAGCTAATTATGGAAATATCGCAACATTACATCATCACCAGTGCGGTACTGCTGAGTCTGGCGGGATCATTGGCTGGCTGTGCCACCAAACACGAGGGTACCAGCGGGCGCTCGGAGGCTGCCGCCAATTCCCAGAGTCGGGCTTTTGCCATTGTCGATACCGCCCAGGGCACCTGTTACAACAACAGTGTCGAGATCGAATGCCCAGCGCCCGGGGCGGCTTTTTATGGTCAGGATGCCCAATACACCGGCAATGTGCCCAGCTATCAGGACAATGGCAACAGCACCGTCACCGATCAGGTAACAGGGCTGGTGTGGACGCAGTCATTATCTGCAGCATCCATGGTCTGGTCCGATGCCGCCGGTTATTGCGCGGCGCTGGAGCTTGGCGGTATCGACGACTGGCGTTTGCCGAATATCAAGGAACTCTGGTCTATCCGGGACTTTTCTGCCGGTTGGCCCTGGCTGGATACCGACTACTTTTATCTGGTCGGGAATGGCAAGGAAGGTGCGCAACAGCACTCCTGGTCGAGCAATTATTATCAGGTTGATACCGAGCTGGCCCAGCGTGACGTTGCCTTTGTTGTGAATGACTGGACTGGCCATATCAAGGCGCTGAATGGTCGGCGATTTGTACGTTGTGTGAGTGGCAGTCCATACGGCATTAACGATTTTCAGGATAACGGCGATAACACCATCAGCGATCACGCCACCGGTTTGATGTGGAGTAAAAACGACAGCGGCAAAAGCCTGAACTGGCAAGAAGCATTGGCCTACGCCGAAAACGCCACCGACGCTGGTTACGATGACTGGCGCTTGCCGAATATCAAAGAGCTGCAAAGTCTGGTGGATTATTCCGGGGTTTTCCCGGCCATAGATCGCAGCGTATTTAATATCTCTACCATTACCAATGAAGCGGACAACGTCGATTATCCCTTCTTCTGGAGCAGCACCACCAACCCTTATATCGACCCCCACGATGCCCACGGTTACTGGTTTGCCTGGTATGTTGCCTTTGGTTACGCGGTGGATCATGAGGGCCATGATATGCACGGTGCCGGTGCTGTCCGCTTTGATACCAAGGCCGAAGGGGGAGCCGATGGCCCGGATGGTGAAAGGTATTACAACTATGTGCGTCTGGTGCGGGGTGGCGACGTGAGCAACACGCCGGCAGGTGATCCTGCCACGGTCAAAGCCAATCGGGTGGTCTCATTTGCCGATGGCGACACCGGCGGCATCGGTCATCGCCCAGACGGCGGCGGCCCCGGTGGCCCTGGCCAGCGACCGGATGTTGCAGCAGCGGCGGCGACGCTGAATATCAGCGAAACCGCGTTGATCAAGGCATTGGGGAAACCGAATCAGGGGCCACCGGATTTTGCGGCGGCGGCAATTGCGCTGGGGGTTACAACCGATGAATTGATCAACGCTTTGGGAGTGCCGGGTCGGCCGCCACAGCGGTGATGGCAGTCAGCTAACGACTGATAGTCAAGCCCGGCAGCACGGTTTAACAGCAGTGAGTGGCCTGCATGGGTATACTGAAGCCAAGGTTCAAACCGGCAGTATTCAATAGTTATCCAACCGCTGAATACCCGGTTTGACCGGCACAGAATGCAGACGACAACAGGAGCATCACCCATGTGGGATCAACGTTATAACGAAGAAGGTTTTGCCTACGGCACGGTAGCCAATGATTTTTTGCAAGCCCAGTACGGCCAAATACTGGCGGGCGGCAAGGTCTTGTGCCTGGCAGAAGGCGAAGGACGGAATGCTGTTTTTTTGGCCAAACAGGGTTATGTTGTTACCGCGGTCGACCAGTCGTCGGTTGGCCTCAACAAGGCACAGCAACTGGCCGCGGATAACGGCGTGGTTATCTCGACGGTCGTCGCCAATCTGGCGGATTTCGACCTCGGCACCGAGGCGTGGGATGGCATTGTCTCGATTGCAGCCCATGTGCCGTCGGCATTACGTAAACAGCTGCACGGCAATGTGCAACCGGCCCTGAAACCCGGGGGCGTGTTTATTCTGGAAGCCTATACCGAACGGCATCTGGAGATGGAAGGCGCAGGCGGGCCACCACCGTCACAAAAAGATATGTTTATGTCGCTGGAGGCGCTGGAAGCGGAACTTCAGGGGCTGGATTTTGCAGTCGCGGCAGAAGTGGAACGCCATATGGTTGAAGGCAAATACCATCGGGGCGACAGCGCCGTGGTGCAGATCGTCGCCTGCAAAACCGCCAAGGATTAAACAAGGGCTGGCCGGGTACTCCAGTAAATCAGTAACCGGCAGTTCAGAAACAGGAAACGCCGTCACCTCGGAGCAAGCCCGGCGTGACGGCGTTTTTACGCCAGTCAGGTGGTCGCAGGGCAGTAGAGCAGAGGGCAACCCGGACACAAACCTGGTCCTTCCTTTGATTATCTCAGAGGGCAAGGTAAAGCGTGGGACGACATAATTGCGAGTGCAACTAGAACTGGTGGTAAAGATCTGGGGCTGAAGCAAAAGCCAAGGCAATCGAGTCTTTCAAAGAGATGATTTGATTGGTCCAGATGGTGAGTCCATTAATCTACATCATCTAATTCAAAGGCCGGGCGTGCTATCGCTGAAGTGACTGGAGCCATGCATTTTGATTATTATTCAACCTTTCCTATAAATCCGAATCCGATACCATCAGGTCTTGGCAGAACAGAGTTTGACGATTGGAAAATAGCATATTGAATGAGCTGGGCTAATTATTTTGATGGCTATTTTCAGGTAGGGTTATTAATAATGCGGCTATTAACGAATCGATTTCTATTCTTCAGAATAATGATGTTATGGATATTTCATATTTCTTCGGTGATTGGAAAAATATGATATTAAAATCCCCTCGGATTATCGCCTTTTTTTGGAAGGTTTGGCGCAGGTAATGTCGGAAGTTCGGAAATATATGGTTTGACGAACTCCGATTTTGAAACAGTAGGCATTCCTAATATGGTGTGGTGTACATTACAAAATAGGAATATATATTTGGCGAGTAATTTAATACGTATTGGAGATGGAGAGTTGGGTAGTCCCTATATCATGTTGTCCGATGAATTTTTTACGTTAGACCCCAACAGTGGGTGACCAGGAAAAGAACACTGCTGTTTTTATACGCAACGGGCCAAGTGTGGGTGCCCTGGCATGCTGATTGTCCAGAATTGGCATTTTAATTGGCTGCTACGATTGAGACAGATCAATTGTGGCGGTTAATTTTTGACGTCGATTTGCAGCCCATGTGCTGTCCCGGTGCACGCTTCTGTGGTGATGCCGGGTACGGTTGGTACCGGTTGCACCAGTCTGATTTCCGCTTTTCCAAATCTGTCACTGATTTTCTTATCAATAGTCGATGGTGCACCTTATAAGCACATTAGCGGCGTATTTAATGATGACTGAAACCATTTTTATGGAATACAAGTACCACCGTCCACTTTGGCATGTAACAGATGCACTCTGTCGGTGCGCGGGCAAGATGGCATATGGATTGCCCATTAATCCGGTGATCTGTCACACAGCACTTTGTGAGCTTGGTCATGGCTGTGTCTGGGGAGATAGCCATGGCTGTCACAAGGTTGCTTTTTATCGTTATATAACAACGAGGATAAGATATGCGCAGATTGGCCGTAGTATTCACCGGTTGCCTGATCGGGTTGCCAGCCCAAGCGGAGGAATCCGTCGTTTCTACTCTGGCAGCCGATACCATTTGGGTCGTGACTGCCGCTGCATTGGTATTTTTTATGCAAGCAGGCTTCGCCTTACTCGAAGCCGGCATGTCGCGGGCAAAAAACTCCGTCAATGTGATGATGAAAAACTACATGGATGTGTGTCTGGGAACCCTGATGTTCTGGCTGGTCGGGTATGGTCTGATGTTTGGCAATAATGTCACCGGATATTTTGGCTCCAGCCATTTCATGATGTCGGATGTGGAACCCTGGGATTACACCGTTTTGCTGTTCCAGACCATGTTTGCCGCAACCGCCGTCACGATTTGTAGTGGCTCGATGGCTGAACGTACCCGCTACGATGCTTATCTGGTGGCGTCGGCTGTGATTGCGGCCTTTATTTACCCCGTGTTTGGCAGCTGGGTCTGGGGTGGCCTGTACGGTGGCGCTGGCTGGTTGGCCAATATGGGCTTTATTGATTTTGCCGGTTCGACCGTCGTGCATTCAGTCGGTGCCTGGTGCGCTCTGGCGGGCATTATTGTGTTAGGACCCCGTACTGGTCGTTTCTCCCGCGAGACTGGCGAAGTCCGCAATATTCCGGGGCATAACCTGTCGCTGGTAGCTCTGGGCGGTTTTATTCTCTGGCTCGGCTGGTTTGGCTTTAATGGCGGCAGCACTCTGGCTGCGACGGCGGATATCGGTTTGATCGCGCTGAATACCCAGCTTGCCGCCGGTGCCGGTGCGCTCGGTGCCTTGCTGTTCAGCCGCGTATTCCGGATTCCCATTTTGCTGACGGCAACCGTCAATGGCAGTATTGCCGGGTTGGTGGGCATTACCGCTGGATGTGCCAGCATGGAGCCTCAGTGGGCCATTCTGACAGGGTTGATTGCGGGTATGATCGCCGTCGCCGGATCATTGATAATGGAACGGATGAAACTGGATGACGTTGTGGGTGCGGTACCTGTGCATGGTTTTGCTGGCGTCTGGGGGACGTTGGCCGCCGGTATGTTTGTGACCGGGGATCTGTTTAACACTCATCAGGTGATGGTGCAGTTGATTGGCATTGTGGCTGCGTTCGTATGGGCTTTCCCGCTGTCACTGCTGACGTTTGGACTGATCCGGATGACGATAGGGTTACGGGTTACCACCGCTGAAGAGCAACAGGGCCTTGATGTGTCTGAACACTATGAGGTGGCCTATCCCGAGTTCCACAAAGACATGACGTACTTTCGTCAGTAAGTATGGAGCGTATGGATGAATATCGATACCAAACGTCGTGTGGTGTATACCGTACTGAGTGAAGTACTGGATGGCGACGAACTCTGGGATGTGATGTGGCGCTGGGAAGAGGGCTACGCCCAGAAATCCCAGTATGAGTTGAACGGCTTCTTTAACGACTGTCGGGATTTGCATGCCATCGCCTCCAATCGATCACAGCTTTACCGTGATCTGATTGGCTTGCTGATGAAAGGAACATCTGGTCTGAAGGCTGACCCGATCTCGCAAATGGAAGCTTATCGGCAACGTAATGGCATACTGGACAACCCGGTTACGCTCAATACGCATGAATGGATGCCCTGTTTCAGCGTGGTGGTACAAGAATTAATGCTCCAGGTGCCAGCCGCGCAAGTGCAGCAGGTACGGATGCAGGCTGAAGAACAGGCGCAACACCGCGGGGTGACACCAGACCTGGTGTATGCGTTTTCCATGCTGGCCTTAGGCAAGTCGTCCACTAATTTGCTATCGCCCGATTTTGGTGAACTAAAAACACTATTGAATCTGGTTTATGTCGCCATGTGTGAGCAACTCGGGCCAGTGGCCACCGATCGCATGCTGTCACAAGCGATTGAACGTGCCAGAAAAAAGTTCAAAGGAGTGGACGCCCGTCTGCTATTGCAGCATCACACACGTTGAGCACACAGGTTATACGGCAGAGGACATCCATTTAATCCTGCACGGCTCTGCGCGAGTGTTGCCGTTGTTCAGGGCAAGGCGACGAATGCAGCGAAATG
>NZ_JAUYVV010000027.1:0-41171 GCF_030689165.1 Oceanobacter sp. 4_MG-2023
GGGATGATTGGTGTGTCGTCACCTGGGAAGTCGTATTCAGACAGCAGGTCACGCAGTTCCATTTCAACCAGTTCCAGCATCTCTGCGTATTCTTCTGAGTCTGCGCCACCGCAGTCTTCAGCCAGCAGGTCTGCCTTGTTCAGGAAAACGACGATGTAAGGTACGCCAACCTGACGGGACAGCAGGATGTGTTCACGAGTCTGAGGCATTGGGCCGTCAGTAGAACCACATACCAGGATAGCACCGTCCATTTGCGCAGCACCGGTGATCATGTTTTTCACATAATCCGCGTGTCCTGGGCAGTCTACGTGGGCGTAGTGACGGCTTGGAGATTCGTACTCAACGTGAGAAGTTGAGATAGTGATACCACGCTCACGCTCTTCTGGTGCGTTGTCGATACCGTCGAATGCAACGGCTGCGCCGCCCCATACTTCAGCACATACGCGAGTCAGAGCCGCTGTCAGAGTGGTTTTACCATGGTCAACGTGACCAATAGTACCTACGTTTACGTGGGGTTTGGAACGTTCAAACGTTGCCTTAGCCATGACCTTCTCTCTCTTACGTGGTAGTAGATTTCAGACCGTCAGATACACAAAAAGGCAGGCATTAGCCTACCTTTCTGCAATTTAATCAATGGTGCTGATACCCAGAATCGAACTGGGGACCTCATCCTTACCAAGGATGCGCTCTACCGCCTGAGCTATATCAGCAAATTTTGTAACCTGGAGCGGGTAGCGGGAATCGAACCCGCATCATCAGCTTGGAAGGCTGAGGTTCTACCATTGTACCATACCCGCGAACCTTCAGGCCGAAGCCGGGACTGTAGGCCTCGCTCCTGTCAAATCATCGACATAGCGCTGATTCTGAATTTGGTGGTGGGGGCTGGATTCGAACCAGCGAAGCTTTCGCGTCAGATTTACAGTCTGATCCCTTTGGCCGCTCGGGAACCCCACCGAAGTGGCGCGTAATATATGACTGGAACCGATAGCTGTCAACACTTTTTGTTATTTATATCCATCTTTTTGTCTTCTCCGGTTATGACACCCGGATGGACGTCTCTACTGGCACTGGCTCATTTGCCAGCTGACCGCTTTATCGTCTGCCATGATACGTTGTCGTAACCGCTCGCCCATCTCATCACTGACAGGGATTTCCAACCAGAACTCTTCTACAACATCCAACACTTCACGCAGGGCAACCGGAATATTGTATTGCTTGACCCGTTCCACCAGCCTTTCTGCAGACTCCCGTTGCCGGAACAATCCCAATGACACCCCTTCAGACAACTCACCCTTGGTAATGATGTAGCTGTCGATACCACGCCGCTGTAACTCTTTCAGGATCCGCATCGCCGCATCCCGGCTTGCCCGGGGCGGTACGTGCACCCAGAACTCACGAGGTTCCCCGCCCGGCAACTCGGTTCTGCTGGTCCGGCCATTCATGCCGAGCGCAGCCGCACGGGCTTTTGCATGGCGCGCACTCAGCTCATCCTTATAAGGGCCAAGAACAAAGCAGTGCCTGTTGCTCCTGGTCTCCTGACTACGGATGTCTTTCGCCTTCGGCAGAGTCACCGCGGCTTCAGAAATCAATGTCAGCCGCTGTCCCGAGGCTATTTCAAGGCCAGTGGTTGTCTTAACCGGCACCGACTCCTGCTGCCAGAACACAGCCAGAGCTAGCAAGTTACCTGTCACCAGGCAGAAAAATATCCAGCGCATAGGGTATCCAGTCCGTCAAAGATAAGCTCAGGCCAGTAAGGAACGTCGAGTGCGACGGCCAGCCATTCTCCATCACCACCGGTAAAAAAGGGGATATACCCCTCATAGTCTTCCAGCACATTACGCACAAAAGCAACCTGCTGACGCCGCACCCCGGCGGTGACGCATTGCACCGTATCACGACCGGGTTGCAGTTGTTCGCTGGCCATTTCGTCCAGGTACGGGCGTACCCGTTCGGTATTCTGCCAGAGCATCTGTTGCGCCAATGTGAGCCCCGGCACAATAAACCCGCCTTCATGCTGATTGTCTGACAACAGAAAATCAACCGTCATCGCAGTCCCGGCATCAACGACCAGTACATCAGCATCGCTGTGCTTGCGAGCACCCAGCATCGCCAGCCAACGATCAACGCCCAGGCGCTCAGGGTTGGGGTAACAATGCTGGAAATCCGTATAGTCCAGTAGTGGGTGAGACAACCACACCAGTCGATCGGCAAATTGCTGCTGCAGCTGCTGATGCAGTCCGGGGTTATCATGCACACTGGCCACCAGCGCACGCCCAACCGCAGGCCATTGCTGGGCAGCCACGTCCGCATGGGCGCAACCTCCACGATGAACAACACCACCGTCGCCCTGATAACGCCACTTTATACGGGTATTCCCCGCATCAATTAACAGGACGGACACTCAATTCTCCTGCAATAACCACTTCAATACCGCGGGTGGTTTGCAACAGCAATTCCCCTTTGCGATTCACACCTTTTACGACACCATAACGTGGCTCGGCCAATCCGCTCAAAACAACCTCCTTGCGGTAAAAGACATCCCGTTCAGCCCAATACGCCATCCAGGGACCAAAGCCATCGCGCTGGAATTCATCCACCGCCCAGTTCAGTTGTTGTAACAGCACCGCGGCAACCGTATTGCGTGACAGACCTGGTTGATAATGGCGCAAGGCGGTCCAGGGCTGTTCGATACGCTCCGCATCCTGCGGGTTCAGCGCCAGATTAAGACCAATACCAATAACAATCTGACAAAAACCAGGCTGTGTCTGGCAACCTTCCAACAGAATACCAGCTACTTTTTTATCCTCGATATACACGTCGTTCGGCCATTTCAGCCCAGCCCCTTCAATACCCAGCGCCAGCAGTGCTTTCTCGAGGGCAATGGCCACCATCAGGCTCAAGCCTTCCTGTTCAGCCAAGGTACCTGGCAGCGTCACCAGAAAAGACAGGTAGATATTTTTTCCAAACGGGCTGACCCAGTGGCGACCGCGTCGACCGCGTCCCTGATGCTGCTTCTCTGCCAGAACCGCATAACGCTTGCCCAAATGATCCGGCGCCCGCTGATACAACCAGCTGTTGGTGGAATCCACATCCAGCAAGATATCCAGCCGATCCAGCCGATCTGACATCTGCTGCTCGATACTGGCCTGATCGAGCAGCTCGATGGCATCCTGCAGCCGATAACCTTTACCTTTAACAGAAGAATAGGGAATATCCAGCTCATCCAGCTTTTTCATCTGCTTCCATATGGCGGCCCGACTGACCCCCAATATCTGCCCCAAGTCGTCCCCGGAATGAAAACGACCATCGGACAGTAACGCCAGTAACTGACTGAGCATTGGCACAACTCCCGCTAAATAACCGGGCGACTATAGCAGAAGGTTCGCGGCGCCAGAACGTCAAGCCTCATCGGGAAACAAGACAGTCAGCCGGAAACAGAAAGACAGCCAGGCATCGGTGAGACAACAACAATCGCATCCCTCCGTTACCACACACATTCAGAACAGGATAAACGGCCCTGACAACGCACTGTGGGAACCACGGAAAAGCTATTCGATATCAGCCAGGCCCTGATTAAAATGGATTTCGATTGCGTGCTGGATATCGCTCACGGTAGGAGGTTTTTCCGTGTGAACCAGGACGATAATCGACTGCGCCTGGACGTGTTCATCTCCATCCGGGTGGGTAAATACCTCCCCTTCCTTTGAGACAAACGCCAACGGGGTACCGAGATTATTTTGTACCACCGCATTCACCACATCAGCCCAACGTTCTCCCTCCAGCCAAACGGGATAACGCACGGCATGATCATCCTCATGGGTGAACATATCTTCAATAATCCGCTCAACGCCGGGGGCCACCATCGCCCGGACAATAATTTCCGGATATGAACGAATGGGTCGTAACAATGCCTTGATCTTCAAGTCCCGTAAACGCGCCCGATTGGCGTCGTCCACAACTTCGGCAATCACCCGCGGCCCCAGATGGCGCTCATACAGACGATAGCAGACATCAAAAGAATAGCTGTCGCTATCCGGAGAATATTCATCCCGCGACAGCACCACAATATGCCGTGCCCGCTCAACACCGGCCCGGGCCAAATCTTCCGGACGACTGGCCAACCCGGTCACATGCACCACCCCCAGCCGTCGTAAACTGTCAGGCAGACCATTGGCAAAGTCCTGATTCAACAGCATGATCGGCGTATCCGTATACTCGCCACTTTCCCGTATCTGGCTGACCATCCTCAAGAAATAGGCTTCATAATTGTACTTCGGTGAATTGATGATCAAAATGTGGTCAGCCATATTCCAGTCCCAGTGTCCGGTGCGGATACGTTCCCGCCGCGCCATTCGAAAATCGACATAATCACTGATCAGGAAAGTCATCAGTGTGATGCCACAGCCATACATCAGCACAATCGTCATCAGCTGCCCCAGCGGGGTTTGTGCCGACACATCCCCATAACCCACCGTCGCCAGCGTGGTCAGCGTCAACCACACCGCCTGCCAGGGGGTCATGGACTCCAGCCACATCATCGCTAACGCATGAACACCCACAAACAACAGCAAGGTTGATGCGGTACGCGTCATTGAACGAAAAATATTCGACTCAGTCTGATACACCGCATGACGAACACGCTGATGCTGACGGATAAAGCGGGAAACAGGATTCATCGCCGTATCATAAACGCAAACCTCAACCGACGGCATCAATAAACCGACGGTCGAACACCGGGTCAGCCACACCAGAACCAGCAGCGGCAGAGAGCCGCGGCCCATCGTCCGTTGTCGCTGTCATTTGTTACACTGCGGCCTCTTTGACATAACACGAGATACACAATGGGATACCACATTTACGGCATCGGTAACGCACTGGTCGATAAGGAATTTGAGGTGGATGACGCCTTTTTTGCCAAAGCGGGCATAGAAAAAGGCCTGATGACCCTGATTGACGAAACGCAACTGACCGGGCTGCTCGGGCAACTGACCGACACCTATGGTCTGAAAAAACGCGCCTGTGGAGGGAGTGCTGCCAACACTATTATAGGAGCCAGCTATTTTGGTGCCAAAACCTACTACACCTGTAATGTCGCCAACGACGAATCAGGGGATTTTTATGTCACCGACCTCAAGGCAGCTGGCGTAGACACCAATCTGGGCGACGATCGTGAAACCGGCACTACCGGCAAATGCCTGGTTATGGTTACCCCGGATGCCGAACGCACCATGAATACCTTCCTCGGTATTACCTCAGACCTGCACGCCCGACATATCAACGAAACCGCCATCGCCAGTTCCGAGTACGTTTATATAGAAGGCTACCTGGTGACAGGAGATACCTCGCGGGCAGCCGCCGTTCAGGTACGCGAACTGGCGCGCCAACATGGCGTCAAGGTCGCCATGACCTGCTCTGACCCAGCCATGGTGCAATACTTTCGTGACGGTATTCTGGAAATCATGGGCGACGGTGTTGATCTGCTGTTCTGCAATGAGCAGGAAGCCCAACTGCTAACAGAAACCAGCCATCTGGATGACGCCATTACGGCTTTAAAAACCAAGGCCCACACCTTTGCGGTTACCTGTGGCAAAGACGGTGCCCTGGCCTGGGATGGCGAACAACTGCACCGCATTGCGCCACACAGTGTCACCGCCGTCGACACCAACGGTGCCGGAGATATGTTTGCCGGAGCTTTCCTCTATGCATTGACCCATGGCCATGACTTTGCGGCTGCCGGCCGCTTGGCATCCGCGGCATCAGCACAGGTTGTCAGCCAGTTTGGACCGCGCCTTGAAGCGGCACAGCACGAACCCTTAAAAGCATCACTGACTCAATAATCCGCCAAAGACCCAGGCTCCGGGGATCATTATGTTGTTTGCCTGGCAATCCTGTTGCCCTGCACGCTCCCCGGATCCCACCTGCACGGCAGCACGACGCCCACTATCTGGTTATTTTTTGTACAATCTGACAGTGCCCGCCCACTCATCATGCCTGAACGTATTTTTCTTCAACTTACACCCAAAGTTATCCACAAAATCTGTGGATAATCTGTCATGTTATTTTCATTTTTACCGGGACCTATAAGCGATATCAGTAATAATCACTCAGATTATATGATAACCAACTGATTCTCTTGCTGCTAAAAGCTATTCAAAAGCCAATAAAAAAATAAATAATACCTTGTTTTTAAAGAACAAAATAAAAAACCAACAGATTAAAAGACAACACGGTTAATCCATATCATCGTCCCTCATTAGCTGACAAAAAGCATGCCATATCAAAAATTTTATACACAAGATCTGTGGATAAACATTGATTAAGTTGAGGATCAAAGCCTTATAACTCTGTATATATAACAGAGGATATCTATTTAATCCGGTGCTCACTCTTGGCCTCCGGATGGTTTCGAATCACGAAGCCGACTTGCAGGCCTGACGGGTCAAGTCAAAAGTCGGCGACACCGAGTCGAGATCATCCGGCAGCCCCGAAGGTCGCGGGTTGCCGCCGTGCAGGAGTAAATAGATGTCCCCGACAGTCAGAGACGGCTTGAGCAGTCAATAGCAGGGTTTGTTGGAAAAGCTACAAAGCAGCAAAGATCTACCGATTACGCTTGTCTGGTTTCCGACACATACCGACACAAAATAAAAAAAACCAGAAAATTCATAATGTTACAGCTCCGACAAACTGGCACAACGCCTGCAAAACCCCGGTATGAGCAACAGCCGTTAATGATATCGAAAATGATCAACGGCAAGTGCCTATTTACCGTCCCAAAAGGAGAACACGCATGGCCAAAATAGGGCTGTTTTTCGGCAGCAACACAGGCAAGACCCGTAAGGTTGCCAAAATGATCAAAAAGAAATTCGACGACGACATCATGGCCGCACCGCTCAACGTCAACAGAACCGAGCCTGATGCCTTTGCCAGCTACGAATATCTGCTGATCGGCACTCCGACTCTGGGCGACGGCGAATTGCCAGGCCTGTCATCAGACTGCGATGCAGAAAGCTGGGAAGAATTTTTACCCAAAATCGAAGATATGGATTTCAGCGGCAAAACCATAGCCATCTATGGCCTGGGTGATCAGGTAGGTTACCCGGATGAGTTTCTGGACGCCATGGGAGAGCTGTACGAGTTTTTCACCGAGCGTGGTGCCAAATTCGTTGGCAGCTGGCCAACCGATGGCTATGAATTTGAACAGTCCGCCGCCTTGTTGGACGATAAATTTGTTGGTCTGGCGCTCGACCTCGACAACCAGACCGGACTGACCGAAGAACGCCTGAATGCCTGGTTAGGCCAGATTGCCCCTGAATTTGGTTTGCCGCTGTAAATTTGCTTTTCCTTCCTCAAAGCCTTGCATGGCCAGTAATCCCCACTGGCCGTGCCTTTTTTTAGTCCTGATCTTAATCCTGATCAAACCTTTCAAGCCTTGTTTCTGACCCTTGCGGCCAACAAGCGGTAACTGGTTATCCCCAAACCATAAAAAAAGGCCGCCAGAGGCGACCCAAAAAACAAAACAGCAGCTCCCGTCAAATCATCAAACGCTTTGGGATGCTGCGGGTAGAGCTTCAGATTTATCTGCAACGTCAACGGTTGCCGTCGGTGTCGGTAAAGGCTCCTGTACCACTTCACCATCACCATATTCTTCCCGCACGCTGAGTTGCGCCGACTCCTCTTCTCCCGACACCTGAACGGTGCACGAAGCCAGATTAGTACGGGATGGCAAGTCAAACATGGTCGACAGCAGCATGGATTCCATCATTCCTCGCAATCCCCTGGCTCCCGTCCCCCGCTTCACGGCTTCCTTGGCAATAAAGGTCAGCGACTCTTCGGTAAAGTCCAATCCGACATTCTGGAAGGCAAACAGCTGGCGGTACTGCTTGGTCAGGGCATTTCTGGGTTCGGTCAAAATCCGTTTCAGGCTGTCGACATCCAGATCCTGCAAAAAGGTAATCACCGGGAAACGGCCGATAAATTCAGGAATCAGGCCAAATTGCAGCAAGTCATCCGGTTGCAAAGCCACCAATAACTGCTCATTACTGATTGCTGAGGCGGTATTGATCGGGGCACTGAAACCAATCCCGGACTTGGGTGGCTGCAACCGTTTGCTGATCAGCTCTGTCAGTCCAGGGAAAGCCCCACCAACAATAAACAGAATATTCTGCGTATTCAGCACCACTTCCTCGCCCCCTTCCCTGCGGCCGGATTTGGAAATGCGAACTTCACTGCCTTCAACCATTTTCAGTAATGCTTGTTGCACACCTTCCCCGGATACGTCCCGGGCACTGGCACCACCACTGCCGCGGCTGGCAATCTTGTCGATTTCATCGATATAGACAATGCCCCATTGGGCTTGCTGGACATCCCCTTCAGCAGCTTCCAGCAGGCGCTTGAGCAGGCTGTCAACATCTTCACCGACATAACCGGCCTGGGTCAGAGTAGTGGCGTCACCGATCACAAAAGGCACACCAATAATCCGTGCCAGGGTTTTGACCAGCAAGGTTTTACCGGTACCAGATGGCCCGGCCAGCAGGATATTGGATTTTTCCAGCTCGACCATATCGCTGCCACCGTTAACCGGTATTCTGGCTTCGGCCTGGCTGTCCTGGAACTTCAAACGCAGATAGTGGTTATAGACGGCGACCGATAGCGTTTTTTTCGCTTCATCCTGACCAATAATGTATTCGTCCAGAAAATCCTTGATCGCCAGTGGCGTTTTTAATTCCGGCTCGGACGGATTCTGGGTACGACGCCCCCAACTGCTAACAACCTGATAGGCCAGCTTGACGCATTGCTCACAAATATGACCGTCGTTACCGGCTATCAGGGGAACTTGAGGGGATTTTTCGATCCCGCAAAATGAACATGTAGGCTGTGCGGAGCTTGGGCTGTCTGCCATGGTGACCTCCTGGATCAGTGCGCCACGCCGACAGTCTCCGGCGCGGCAGGTAATCGACTCAGACGCTGGCGGCGCGCTGTTTCAGCCAGAGCTTCTGGGTACGCTTGTTCTGACGCTGTTGCAATTCCTCTTGCAGGCGAGGCAATACCTCATCCAGAGGCATCAGGGTGGCCGGGTGGATTTTTTCACACCACAATAAATGCCAGCCCAATTCGCTTTCAATCGGACCTCGCAACTCGTCTTCCGACATCGAAAACAAGGCCTTGTCCAGCTCAGGGAACAGGGTGCCGGCACGAACCTCCCCCAACAAACCGCCATTCAGGCTGGTCGGACACTCGGAGTGTTTCAGTGCCTGCTCGGCAAAACGCTTGGGCGAACGCTTCACCCGACGCGTGATCTCCTCCAGACGCTGGTAAGCCGCGTTGCGTTCGTTCTCGGCAAAGCCTTCGTTCACGGTAATCAGAATATGTCGGGCGGTACGGATTTCGGGCTTGGCAAAACGTTCTGGATGCAAGTAATAAAACAAGGTCGCTTCGGTCGCATCAACATGCACTCCCCGGCTACCCACCAACTCCATCACCGCTTCGACCGTTAACTCCCGCAACAGACCGTCACGCAAGTCATCAGTCCCCAGCCCGTTATGCTCCAATGCTTCTTCAAATTGCGCATCGGACTCATACCGTTGGCGAATCTGATCCAGAGCCGCGTCCAGTTGTGAGGTCGGAACACTCACCTGTGCCGATTCCGGGCTGGACAGTATCAACTGTTCCAACGCCAGCTCATTACTGGCGATACGTTGTAATTTGCGCGCCTGTTCAGGCGTGAGCTCATGAGGTGAACAACCGAATTGCTCGCC
Source organism: Oceanobacter sp. 4_MG-2023 (assembly GCF_030689165.1). Taxonomy (NCBI): domain Bacteria; kingdom Pseudomonadati; phylum Pseudomonadota; class Gammaproteobacteria; order Oceanospirillales; family Oceanospirillaceae; genus Oceanobacter; species Oceanobacter sp. 4_MG-2023. Next base: position 9,756 of record NZ_JAUYVV010000027.1, read on the forward strand.
AGCAATCCGCAGCTCACGGTAACCATTCAGTGGTCTGTCCTCATGCTCGACAGATCGGGCCAGTGCACTCATGCTGCTCCCCCTGCTATTTGTGAATCCTCATGCTCCACCGGCGGACGATCATCATCCGGAGCTTCAAGTGCCGCTTCTGGAACCTGAAAGGTACGACCGTGAAAACGAGCGTGATAAAACAACTTGCCGTCTTCACGGATCACCCGGGATATTTCTCCCAGATCCCCTGGCTGAACCACCGCCTCCCCCTGACTCGACATCGACACAGTCGCCACCACCGCATCCCGGAATTCAAAACGGTTGCTGATCCAGTATGCATCCGCCGGGATCAACTCTTCCTCGCGGCAGCCAACCGTGCAGCCGGTATCCAGAAAGTGCACCCGATAGATCAGCTGGTCTTGCAAGTAGGTGCCGACGTCGTAAACACAACCAATGGCACCTCGCTGAATCAGCAGCTCCCCGACGTCCTTGCCGGGGTAAGTACCATCGTTACGGACGTTGCGAATCAGCCTTACTTCATCGCCATACTCATAGGCAGGTTTCACAGGCTCCTCCTTTTGCTTGAATTACAGCAGGCTATCCAATGGTACAAAGCCGGTTTGTGGCTCGTGCATACGGAACACTTTGAATACCTTTTCGGTCAGGGCATCAGATTCCACAAAATCGGAATAAGCACGTTCAAGCAGTGCCCGATAGACAGAGCGCAAGGCTTCGTCATTACCCAGATGTGTTGCCATGGAGTCTTCACTCTGACTCAGGTAGTCGTGATAACGCTGCATGATATGCAGCCGGTTCACATGAACCACAGCCGGATCAAAAGGTACGCCGAAATACTCCAGAAAGTCCTCCGCCGACACCAATTCATCCAATGCGTCTTCCAGGCTCAATTCGTCTTGCAGTTCCATAGCGTTACCCCTCTGTTAGGTCGCTGTTAGATAGCTCTCGTCATCAATCACGTTATTCATCACGTCTTGTCAGCTCATCGTCGGGTCGTCGTCGCACAATGGCCGGACACCCGCCGATGGTCGCAGCAAGTCAGTCGCAGCAAGTCAGTCGCTTGCTGTCCGTTCTTCTCTATTCTTATGATACTGCCGGGCTGGCTGGCTGGTTATTGACCACCACGGCCGGGCCAATCGATTGCAGTAACGATCGGGCACCCAACCGGTCGCTGGTATCAAACTCCACCACCTTGTTCAGCATCCGTATCCCTTCGGCCATATCACCCAGCCGCAGTGTCAGATAGGCGGCTCCTTTCAAGGCCAGCAGGTAAAAGCGCACCCGGGTAAAAGATTCCAGCACACCCCGTTTCAAATCGTCGGAGGTGAGCTTTTCCCAATGGTCCGGAAAGCCGATTCCAGGGGCAATCTCAGCCATCACTTCATGGGCGACGGCAATCGCTTCAGGCAAACGATGCTGGTAGTAATAAAACCGGTACAGGCCAACCAGAACCGTCATATGAGCAGGAGCCCGGGCATAGGCTTTTAACAAGTAGCCTTCTGCATCCCCATCGCCGTATGCATATGCTGCCCGGTTCATGAGCTCTTCAACTTCCACGGTCAGCGGCTCGTCGAAATACATCATCTGGCCTTTGAAATCCTGCAAGTCCATGCTGCTTACCTCACCGTCCCCAATGACTGCCGGGCCTTGATCACCTGTCCACCAGGGCAGTCCTGTTCACAAATCTGATTATCTGTCTCGCAATGGCTGTAGCGCTCTTCGGCATCCCGGCTATCAAGGCGGGATTCCAACAGGTCAATCCGGCTTAACAAACAGCTGATCGCTTTACCAACAGGGTCTGGTATCAAATGATGGTCCAGATCGATGCCATAAGGGTTGAGCAAGCCCGCTTCGCGCAGTTTGACTACCTTGCCTGGAATCCCTACCACGGTGCATTGTTCAGGAACGTCCTCGACCACAACGGAATTGGCCCCAACCCGACTGCCGCTACCGACAGTAATATTGCCGAGAATCTTGGCTCCGGCTCCTACCATCACGCCATCTCCCAAGGTTGGATGACGCTTGCCCTTGTTCCAGCTGGTGCCTCCCAGCGTCACGCCGTGATAAAGCGTGACATCGTCACCAACGACGGCGGTTTCGCCGATCACCACACAAGCGCCGTGGTCGATAAAAAAACGGGCGCCGATTGTCGCTCCAGGATGAATATCCACATTACTGAGCAAGCGGGCAAAACAGGACAGCCAGCGGGCAGCGTAACACCAGCCCCGCAGCCATAACCGGTGCGAGATACGGTGAAAAATCAGCGCGTGTACACCAGGATATGTGGTCAACACTTCGAAGGTCGTGCGGGCTGCCGGATCTCGTTCAAACACGCTGGCAATGTCTTCACGCCATTGCGACCACAACGATTGGCGAGCCGTTAGCTGGCGACTGGATGTAGCTGACATACGTTCATCTCCTCTGTCGGGCCATTGGCGCTATGGCCATGGCCCATGACTGGCTCCAACGCAAGATACAAGTCCACCAACTGGCTGGCCGATGGCACCTGCTTGGAACGAGTGACCCAAATGCGAAGCTGTTGCAGTAACACCGGAACCTGCCAACTCAGCAGCTCGATACCAATGTCCTGGTAGGCCCGGATCAGCCCGTGTTTACCGGAATGCTTGCCCAGTACCATCTGGTGCTGGCGGCCCAGCTCCAGAGGATCAAGGCCCTGATAATTCAGTGGATCCTTGATCAGGCCATCAACATGAATACCGGCTTCATGAGTGAAGACGCCTGCCCCCACAATGCTTTTGTTCCAGCTGACGCTACGTCCTGAAGCCTGTTCAACCAGGGCAGACAAGCCGGGCATCAACAGGGTATTCACGCCGGTTTCAAGCTGGTGCAAGTGCTTCAGCGCCAGGACACATTCTTCCAGCGGCGCATTCCCTGCCCGTTCACCCAGACCATTCACCGTTGTATTGATATGAGTGGCTCCACCCATCACCGCCGCCAGGGTGTTGGCGGTGGCCAGGCCGTAGTCGTCGTGGGCGTGCATCTCCAGTTCCAGGTCAGTACGACGACGCAGAGTGCGCATGCTGTCGAGTACCGAGAATGGCTGCATGATGCCAACCGTATCGGCAAACCGCAGACGCCGGGCACCGGCATTGGCGGCGATATCGGCCAGGCGGGCAACAAAGTCGGCATCGGCTCTGGAAGCATCTTCACAGCCCAGGCAGACTTCGAAACCGGCATCACCGGCGGTGGCTACCAGACGCTCGACCTGGCCTTCGACCCAGCGCCGGTCGCGACCCAGCTTGTGGGTAATCTGTTGATCCGATACCGGAATCGACAAATCCACCATATCCACATCCAGACCCCGTACCGCATCCAGATCCTGATCAAACAAACGGCACCAGGCCAACAGGCGCGACGACAGTCCCAGCTCGGCAATGGCTTGCATCACCTCTCGTTCTTCATCTCCCATCGCAGGAATGCCGATTTCCAGCTCCGGCACACCCATCGCCGACAGATGACTGGCAATGGCCAGTTTTTCATCTGCGGTAAAGGCAACGCCGGCGCTTTGCTCGCCATCACGCAACGTGGTGTCATCAATAACAATGGCAGGAAGTTCTGTGGTCATGGTCGCGCTCCTGTGCTCAGTCAAACTCAGGCGTAAACAGGCGCAAAGGCTTGTTCAGGGTTTTCCACCGGACCGTTTTCATCCCAATAAGGTGACAGCTTGCGCAACTTGGCGACAATCGGTGGCACAGCTTCGATCACCCGTTCGATTTCTTCCGGAGTGTTATAACGGCTGAGGGAGAAACGTACCGTGCCATGAGCTGCTGTATAAGGAATGCCCATCGCCTTCATCACATGGGATGGTTCCAACGAACCAGAGGTACAGGCAGAACCAGACGACGCCGCAATACCAGCCTTGTTCATCAGCAACAGGATGGCTTCGCCTTCGATGTATTCAAAAGCAATGTTCAGCGTATTTGGCAGACGGTTGGAGGGATCTCCGGTCACAAAGGAATGCGGCACAGCGGCAAGGATGCCGGCCTGCAAACGGTCACGCAGCTTGGCCACTTCGGTATTTTCATACTCCATGTGCTCCATCGCCAGGTCACAGGCTTTGCCCAGCCCAACGATTCCCACTGTGTTTTCGGTGCCGGCACGACGACCACGCTCCTGATGGCCACCCCGCAGCAGTGGACGAAAACGTACACCACGGCGCAGATACAACACGCCTACGCCTTTGGGAGCGTGCAACTTGTGCCCGGACAACGACAGCATATGGATGCAGGTATCCTGCAGGTTCATGGGGATCTTGCCCACGGCCTGCACCGCATCGGTATGGAACAACACACCAGCGGCATCAGCCAGCTCGGCCATTTCCAGTACCGGGAAAATGGTACCGGTTTCGTTATTGGCCCACATCACAGAGACAATGGCGACCTGGTCTATCAGCAGCTTTTTGTACTCTTCCAGATCCAGTCGGCCCTTGTCATCGACGGCCAGCTTGTGGACGGTGTAACCCTCGGTGGCGAGGTAATCGCACAGGTTCAGTACCGCAGGATGTTCCACCACCGTGGTGATGATTTCCTTGCGTTCCGGCTGGGCTTTCAGTGCCGACAGGATAGCGGTGGAGTCCGATTCAGAGCCACAGGAAGTGAAGATGATTTCCGAATCGTGCTCTGCTCCCAGAATGTTCTGTACACTTTTGCGGGCAGCCTTGAGGGCAAATCCAACCTTGTTGCCAAAACTGTGCATGGAGGACGGATTACCAAACTGCTCACTGAAATACGGCATCACCGCATCAACCACTTCGGGATCGCACATGGTAGTGGCGTTATTGTCGAGGTAAATATCGGCCATGATCAGACTCCTGCAATTTCAACGGGACGTTCGGTGTGAGGGATAACCTTGATAAATTCACCCAGTTCTTCGATCAGCTTCTGCTGCACGCCACCCAGTGTCATGGCGGCCATCTGGCACCCGGAACAGGCTCCGACCAGCTTGACGTAAACGTTTTTGCCTTCCACATCCAGCAGCTCGACATCACCACCGTCGGCCTGCAAGGCCGGGCGCAATCCTTCCAGGACTTGTTGGATTTTCAGGATACGTTGCACCGTGCTTAGCTTGGCGGGCGGCGTTGGCTCGGCCTTTGTTTCTGCCAGATTCACAAAGCCTTCTTTTTTACCGATTGCACCTGGCGCAAAGGTTTCACCACGAGCAGCCAACTCTTCGGAGAGAATATTCTCGATGCCTTCGTGACAAGAGGAGCAACCACCACCGGCTTTGGTGTAGTTTGTGACTTCTTCCACGGTGCTGAGGTTATTGGCCTTGATGGTGTCACGGATCATCACGTCATCGATCGCAAAGCATTTGCAGATCAATGCACCTTCTTCATGATCATCGGTCCAGACTTCGCCACGATAATTGGCCACTGCCGCCTGCAAGGCTTCACGCCCCATCACGGAACAGTGCATTTTTTCCGGAGGCAGGCCGTCGAGGAAATCCGCGATATCCTGATTGCTGATTTCCAGCGCCTGATCCAGGGTCTTGCCTTTCACCATTTCGGTCAGGGCAGAAGAAGAGGCGATGGCGGAGCCACAACCGAAGGTCTGGAACCCGGCGTCCAGAATAATCTCGGTATCGGGTTCAACTTTCAGTGTCAGGCGCAGGGCGTCACCACAGCTGATGGAACCGACGTCACCAACCGCATTGGCCTCAGTGACCGATCCGGCGTTTTTAGGGTTGTAGAAGTGTTCTTTAACGGTTTCAGAGTAATCCCACATAATTCTGCTCCTGGTATCGATGCCGGATTGCGGCGAGTCTGGATCGGATATAAATCAGCGATTGCATTCAGGCGCTGAATGATTTGCCACAACCACAACTGTTGGATGCATTCGGGTTTTCAAACTTGAAGCCACTGCCTTCAAAGCCGTCGACAAAATCCACCGTCACGCCCTCCAGCAGCGCTGCACTGTTTTCATCAACCAGTACGGTAAGGCCGGAAAAATCCAGTACCTCATCCCCTTGGGTAACGTTCTCTTCCAGCTTCATGCCATATTGAAAGCCGGAACAGCCGCCACCTTCGACCTTGATGCGCAGACCCGCCATCGGGGCCTCGCTGGACTGCATAAAACGGCGAACTGCGGAAATTGCACTATCGGTCATTGTGATCATGATGTTGCCTCCTGTGGCTACGGCCGCTCCCGGCAAATGACTGGAGCCGGCTGGAAAGGGTTGCCTGAAGAGAAAGTGCAATCGATATGCCACGCCAAATACGTATAAAAAAATGTTTATAATTCAGTCAGTTAAAGACAATGTCGGGAATGAAACGATGTAGCGAACACAACGCAGGCAAGGCTTTGTCGTAGTTACTACAAGCGCTTGTGTTGGGTTTATACGACAAGCGAAAGCGAACCTTTGCCAGACCTCGCGCTTGGCAACTGGCGTATATCCCGGCACAAGATAGCCACCAGGAAGTTGCGCAATCGGGCAAGAGGAATGATGAATAACCAAAAATGGCAGGGATGTATCAGGAAGGGAGAATGGAAGCAGGGAACAAGGGCCAGTGAGTGCTTTCCTGGCCACTTGTTTTATAACGTTCTGAGCATTGCTCAGGGCACCGGGATCAGTCGTAATTCAGTCTTGAGCGTGCTCGCTTGCCCCCAGGCCGTCACCGCTTCGACAAACCAGGCCGGTTTGTCTGGATGAACACACAACACATCGTATTCTGCGAACAATTGATCATCTGGCAGTAACTGCACCGTTCCCTGATTCATCCCCAAGGGGGTTTTCCAGTAACATTGCAGCGACTCACTCTGATCAAACGGATCGATGCGGATCTCGGCAGCATCAAACGCCGCCGTAATACCCGGACAATGCTCAGCCAGGCCGATCTTGCCCAGTTCCGCCAGTAACGCCTGCTGAACGGCGTTGATGCGAGCCTTTTCCTCGACCAGGCGCTCGGCCGCTGTCCCGGAGACAGCGTCGTGCTGTAACGAGCTGGCCAGCAGGCTCACTGCCATACCTCATCCGGGGCAACCTTGTCGAGCCATGGCTCGCCACCGATCAAGTGCTGGTCGATGATCTGGTCAATATCCTCCGGGGCAACCTGTATATAAAGTGTACCGCCCGGGTACACCAATACATTGGCTCCAGCCCGGCATGGTCCCAGGCAGCCTGTCGCGACCAGCGACACTTTGCTGAACAAGCCTTTGGCAATCAGGCGTTCAGAAAAAGCCTGCATCAAGGGCGCAGCGCCTTTTTCTCCACAACTGGAACGGGGATGCCCCGCTGGGCGCTGCTGACCACAAACAAAGACATGATATTCTGGTTTTGGCATGACGATTACCCCGCTAGTGCTTCATGTGTGTGACAGCTTTTTGGACAAACACGAGCGCAGGAGACACAGCCAATACAGTCATCTGCATTGGCAATAGTCATTACCTTCATCTCGTCATCATCATCGTAAAAGTCGTCGTCATCCTCTTCGGCATCGACCACATCCGCACGATCAACAAGATCAAATACATCTCGTGGGCATACCTTGTAACAACGGCCACAGCCGATGCAGGTCATCGGGTCCAGTGCCGTGACAAATTCAGGCGTCCACTCTTCTCCGCCTCGCGTGCGGCCAACGATAGTGTCAGTCATGGCCGATCTCCTCTCTCTGGTTATAAGTGCTAATCACGGTTGCTTTGTTGTGCCGGGTTCCCCCAACACCATGACGACTCCTGACATGACAACAAGACGAGACGAGCTCTTGCTGGCCCATTACTCGACTGATGGATCCGGGACGGTTAGCCCGACAGCCAGGAAAGTCCGGTTATTCCAGCGCTATGCTTCAGGCCGTTTCGGCCGCTTTGGTTTTTGTTTCATATTCCGCCTGAGCTGCTTTCCAGGCCTCACAGGCCGCGATCGCTTCCTCGGCCAGGGCTGGCAAGGTCTGGTACTCAGTCCAGAAAGTGTCTTCAACCACGTCGTGTATTTTTGACGCTATTTCAGTCGCCATACGTTTTTTGGCGCTCACGTTCTTTTTCAGTGCCTTGATCTCTTCGGGAGTCATAAACCGGCCTCCATTTATCCAATACGTTCATCGAGCCACGCTCGGCCGTGACCCGGCCTCGTTACATTTCGGCAACATCCCGATGATTGTTAATCATTGAGACGGCCTTGCCGCTGACCTTTTCGATCTCGGCAATCATTTTTTCAAGCGAATCAAAACCGAAGCGGTGCACATCACGCAGGGTTTTATCCAGTACCACCAGCTTGCCCACAATGATCATGGCGCGACCAAAACCTTCGTGAGTAATATTGATAACAGGGACAGCCATTAATCCGGCTTCCTGTTCAATGGTTGTCGCCAGGGCGTTGTAATACGCCTTGATGCGTGACACGGTGGTTTCGTCCGGATCACCCACTACCGGGATTTCGCGGCGGCGTTCCTTGGTCAGGATCATGGGGTCCAGCACTTTGTCGTCACTCCAGGTGTCGTAAGTGCCGTAGCTGTCCATGGCGCGCAATTGCACTACAACCTGACGCACCAGCGGGTTGGCCAGCTGCTCGTGATCAGCATCAATGACTGTGTCGTTCATGGTGTTTCTCCTGAGGATGAAATAGTAGCGGGCGAATTATTCGCTCCAGCCTTCCGATTCCATGGTGTCAAAACGGTTGGGGTTAAGGTGTTGCTGACTACGAATCGCTTTGGCCAGCCAGGCTGATGGCCCTTCTCGCAGCTCCTGCTGCAAGTTGATCAGCATCTCGCTGATTTCGGTGCCGTCGCTGACCTTGACCGGTTGAATGCCCAGCACCAGTAGCTGCCGCACCGCCGATGCGCCACACGCCCGGCAATACACCGCAACACACCCCCGGAGCATCTCCAGTTTTTCAGCCAGCTTGTCTTCGTTGCCATCCTGTTTCAGGTCGCCAAACTCACTGACCTCGAGCAAATAGGCATTCTCGGGATTCACGCCATAAATCGAAAAGGCATGCGCTGAGCCAAAATGCTGATCAACCGTTATCTGGTCTGATGTTGCAAAGGCAACTTTCAACAGCGTGCCGTCTTCGTTGTCATCCACCACTGCCAGTTTGCGAGTAATACTCATGCATCTGTCCTCTTTACTGATCAGCGACTCAATGAGACGAGACATCACCAGGGTATGACCCGGCTGGTACAGCATCGTGTTTTTGCGAATAACGGGAATGATATGGCTCCAGCTCGTGATGCTGACTCAAGACAAGATTAGCCAGATCAAACAGCGCCTGGCTGGTACCGCGATAACCAAACCAGCAGCGCTGAAAGCCTCCCACCACGTCGTATTGGGGAAAGCCAATCCGGAACAGCGGGATACCCAGTCGCTCGGCACTCTCGGCACCATGACTGTTGGTAAGCAGAAGCTGTGCCCCGGACGCGGCAGCAGCCATTTCCAGGTCTTCCAGATCACCAACTTGCACAGGTACATCGTGCAAGGTTTTCAAGGCCGGTCCCTGAGTCGGTACTACGGCGGTCACTACCTCAGCTCCCATGCCTTGTAGCAGACGCGTGAAACCGGTCAGCATGTCCGGGTCGGAGGCTATCGCCACCCGTGACAGTCCCAGCATAAAATGGGTATCCAGCATGGCATCCTGCAGCTGTTTGCGCTGACGCACCCAGCGTTCAGGTACTGGCCGGCCGCTGAGTTGCGACAAGGTGTGGAACCACTGATCGACGCTTTCCAGCCCCATCAAATGACCAAAACAATGTGTCGGTACTGCCGTGTGTTTTTCCAGCCATTGGGCACAGCTGTGCAAGCTTTCGCCAACAGCCAGTGTGGCCAGGCTTTCACCAGCCGTAGCGATATCAGCAACAGTGACCCCACCGGTAGTGACCGGGCTGAAAGGCTCATCGGCCAGGTGGCCATCCAGAGAGCCGGACAAATCCGGAATCAACAGCGGCCGTAATCCAAAGCTTTCGATACTCTCGGCGACAAATTCCAGGTCGGTTGGTGACAAATTGGCACCACAAAGGACATTGATCTGTTTGTGACGCAAACCGGCACGCGGTGCCTCGGGGTCGACTTCAGGCACCAGGGTTTGCAGTATCCCTTTAACGGTAAGCGCAAAACCACTTTCAAAAGATCCACTGAAGTCGGGGGTATTCACCGCGGTCACGGCCGTGCCAACAAACTGGGGGTACTGTTTCCGGAATTCCCCGACGGCGCGCTTGATATCAGCTCCCTGGGTTTCTGCCAGGCCGGTTGTCACCAGGCCAATCAATGCGGGGGCACTTTTTTCGCAGATCACTTTTAGCGCTTCGACAATATTGTCGTCGGCCCCCATTACCGAGCTGACCTGATCCATGGCGGTAGTTTGTAGTGGCACCGGCTCGCGAAAGTGGCGCACAAAAAATACCTTGGCAAATGCGGTACAGCCTTGAGAGCCGTGCATCAGCGGCACCGCGCGTGCAACACCCAATACCGCCAGTGCCCCACCAACCGTCTGACTGGTTTTCAGTGGGCTGACCGACAGCGCTTTTTTACGCTTTTTAATCACGCCGGACTGGCCTGGTGCCATCTTGACAATATTATTCATAATCCTGCCCCCGCTTCCTGTACCGATAACAGATCACCCTGGCTGGCAGTAGCTTCCCACGGTGCTGGCCGACGAACCGATTGCCACACTGGGCTTTCTATCGTTAGCGCCAACTGCCGTACCAGCTCCAGCATGCCGTCATAGCCGGCATAGCCAAATTCACGCTCCTGGTTGATATCCAGAAACGGGATACGGGCTTTCAGGGCGGTGTACATATTGCGACCACCGGCAATCAGAATATCGGCCTGGTAATCCCGCACAGTGGTCAGCAGGGCTTTGGGGTTGCCCTCATCCAGCATTTTGACGTCATCCCCCATCAACTCACGGATGCGGGCCTTATCTTCTTCAGTGGATTTTTTGGTACCGGTAGCGACCACTTTCATACCCAGATCCTGCAGTGCTGAAATAACAGACCAGGATTTCACTCCGCCGGTGTAGAGCAGCACACGCTTGCCGTCCAGCCGTTGACGCCAAGGTTCCAGCGCTTTACGGATGCGCTGCTCTTCCCGTTCGATCAGGGCTTCTGTGCGTTGGCTCAAGTCGTCATCACCGATACACCGTGCAAAATCACGCAGGGCCTGTGAGGTATCGGTAATGCCGTAAAAGCTACCTTCAAACCAGGGGGTACCAAAACGTTCCTGAAGCTTGCGCGCCACGTTCAGCATCGCCTTTGAACACACCATCATGTTGACTTCGGCACGATGCATGGTTTGCACTTCATGGAAACGGGCATCACCGGACAAGGTACACAGCACTCGGATACCCAGCTCATCCAGCAACGGCAAGACGTACCAGAACTCACCGGCGATGTTGTATTCGCCAATCAGATTAACGTCGTGCACCTTGATACCGGGACGCTGTACCGACTCCGGTAATGGTTCAGGCTCACGATGCCCGATCACATACTTGACCATGGCATCGCCAGCGATGCGGTTACCCAGATTCTTGGTGCCGTAAAAACCAGCGGCATCAACAGGAATCACCGGTACTCCCCAACGGGCCTCGGCCGTTTTGCAAACGGCATCGACATCATCACCAATCAGAGCCGGTACACAGGTGTTGTACACAAATACGGCAGGTGGGTTGTAATCTTCGACAGCCTGTTTGATGGAATGAAACAGACGTTTTTCACCACGTCCCATGATCACGTCCTGCTCGGTCAGATCGGTGGTCATGCCGATGCGATACAGGGTGGGGCCACTGGAACGGGTGCCCCGGTTATCCCAGGAGCTACCGGCACACGCGATTGGGCCATGCACCACATGAGCGACATCGGCAATTGGCAGCAGGGCAATCTGGGCACCATCAAATGCACAACCGCCGTCTGTAGCACCGGGCTTGGGCTTGGCACATCCAGACTTTTCCTTCTTGTTGTGTTCACAAGCTGGCTCGTCCATCAACTCGGCAATGTCTTTGGCTTTCATGCTTTGCCCTCATCTGCGCATCGGTGTCTTTAGCGTTCCAAAAAACCAGCTGCAAACCAGAGGCCATCACCTAACTTATTGATTTAAATGGATTAATTAGCAAGCCACGATGTAGCAAACACAACAAGACAAAACGATTGGAGGGGATATGACAATGACAGGCAGCAACCGTAAGCGTGTCACCGGCGGTAGTCGTTCACCTATCAAGGACACCGGAGCGCCAAAGTAACGTTCTGGGACATGTGCACAGGGGCAGTGTTTCAGAGGCAATGTTTCAGGGCCACGTGATACAAGGTATGGAATTACCATCGTCATCAAACATGGAATCAGGAAGGGATATTACGGTGGATAATAAAAACAATGGGCAGCGAATATATCCGCTGCCCACTTATATCAAGATTCTTTCCAGGATTTTACAGTATCAATACCGTACTCTGCGATCCATTGATCCAACAGACGAGGATTACGTTTGATTTTGTCAACCCTCTCATCAGTGTTTGGATTACGATAAGTACCAACTTCCAGTTTTGGCTTCGCTTGAACCACTTTCTTTTCTCGTTTGCTACCACGCGCTGCAGCACGCTCAAAATGTTTGAGCAGGCTATTGTAGATAGCTAATGGTGATTCCTCGCGAGACATTTCCAGAATCCATTTCTCAATTTGTTCTGAACGGGCAATATATAGCTCAGACTCAGACAAATCATTTTGCTCGCACAGACGCTTGATCTCGACATCGAATGCCTCCAGACCCTTGAGTTTCTTCTCGTGCTCTTTTTTCATCTGCTCAAGTTCAACAATTTTTTGTTGATGCAGCTGAATTTTCTTATCGATATCGTTATCCAGAATGCTCACATTCACCTCGGCTATGGTATGGCAACACATAGAAAATCGCCCGAATGACCCTGAAAATCATAATCTGGCATGTGCATTGGTACATTCTATGTGTTTTGGTTAGTGTTAACGCCAGTATAGACCCGCCACTGTCAGAACTCTACACCGAATATGTAATAAAATATCCTATTTAATCCAGACGACCAGCCTATTTATTTTATTATTAGTTCCCGCTTAGAAAATATCGAATGAGTTTATTGACGCCAGAAAAGTTCCACCCATATTGGCAGATAATACGAGCTGCTGAATTGATCCAACAACAGCAAACCATGCAAACAGCACTTGCCCATCAAAATGATACACATTATCATTTTTCTCCTTGAGCTTCGTTCGGACGGAAAATTCTATGACCATGACACTGGATCAGGTAGGTATGGGTGAACATGTACGAGTAACCGGATTCGCCGCGACAGAAGCCCAGTTCCGCCGCAAACTACTGGCACTGGGTGTTGTTCCTGGCGCCGAGATTGAAGTCCGCCGTGTCGCCCCTCTTGGTGACCCCGTTCAGATCCTGCTTCGTGGCACATCGGTAAGCCTGCGTAAACAAGAGGCGAGCATTCTTTTGGTGGAGAGTATTACGTGAAACCTGCTGTAATCGGCCTGATTGGCAACCCTAACTGCGGTAAAACGACCCTGTTCAACCAGCTGACCGGGGCGCGTCAAAAAGTAGGCAACTGGCCAGGGGTCACGGTTGAACGCAAGGAAGGTATCGTACTGATTCGCGAGCAGTATCAAACGCTGGTTGATCTGCCTGGTACTTACGCACTCGACTGCCAGGATGACGACCTGTCCCTTGATGAACAAATCGCCCGTGATTTTGTCATCGGCGGCGAATCCGATCTGGTTATCAATATTCTTGATGGCTCGAATCTGGAACGTAATCTTTACCTGACGTCCCAATTACTTGATATGGGTGTCCCCATTGTCTGCGCCGTCAATATGCTCGACGTCGCCGAACGGGAAGGCATACATGTCGATACCCAGCAGCTCTCGACATTATTGGGCGTACCGGTGGTGCCGATTATTGCATCTACCGGCGATGGTATTGAAGAATTACGCCGTGTAATCGGCCATGCGCTCCAGCATGCGGCCGTGCCAACCCCCATGTGGAAAGTCTCTGGTGAGATCCAGACGGCTCTGGATGAGCTGATCGAAGTGTCCGGACAAACCCTGTCAAACCCCCGCTGGATGGCTGCCCAGGCGCTGGAAAGTGATTTTCACGCCAGCGCCAATATCGGAGAAGCCTATCGGGATGCCTTTGTGCAACGGGCGACCGACTGGCGTCAGCGTATTGAAAAGCAACAGGGCCAGCCCATTGATGTCCTGATCGCCAATTCCCGTTTTGAATCTATCCGGCGTTTAACCCACCAGGTCATCAGCCTGCATCACACCGGACAATCCTTAACGGAACGTATCGACAACTGGGTAGTAAACCGTTTTCTTGGTATCCCTTTCTTTCTCGGCGTCATGTATTTGATGTTTACTTTCGCCATTAATTTTGGCGGTGCCTTTATTGACTTTTTTGACATGGCATCCTCTGCCATTTTTGTTGAAGGCAGTCGCTATCTGCTGCATGCCATATCGGCTCCGGAATGGCTTATCACCCTGATCTCCGACGGCCTTGGTGGCGGCATCCAGCTGGTTGCCACCTTTATTCCGATTATCGGCGGCTTATACCTGTTTTTATCCATTATTGAAGACTCAGGCTATATGGCGCGGGCCGCCTTTGTTATGGATCGTCTGATGCGTGCGGTTGGGCTGCCCGGAAAATCGTTTGTACCGCTTATCGTTGGCTTCGGCTGTAACGTGCCATCCGTAATGGCAGCCCGAACAATGGATACCCATAAAGATCGTTTATTGACCATTGCCATGGCTCCCTTTATGTCATGTGGTGCCCGACTGTCGGTATTCGCCCTGTTCGCCGCGGCCTTTTTTGCTGACAACGGTGCCACGATGGTGTTTTCGCTTTATATATTAGGTATCGCCATGGCCCTGATTACCGGGCTGGCCTTGAAGAACACTCTGTTCAAACCGGAATTAACCCCGTTTGTTATGGAACTGCCGGCCTACCATATCCCGACAGCCAAAGGTGTATTGATTAAAACCTGGGAGCGCCTGAAGTCTTTTTCAATGCGAGCCGGTAAAACCATTATTATTGTTGTTACTGTACTGAGCTTTCTCAACTCCATCGGTACGGACGGTTCCTTCGGCAATCAGAATAACGAAAAATCGGTATTGTCTGGCATTGCCCGAGTAGCTACTCCGGTATTGGCGCCCATGGGAGTTCAGCAGGATAACTGGCCTGCAACCGTTGGTATCATTACCGGTATTTTTGCCAAGGAAGCCGTCGTTGGTACGCTGGACGCCCTGTATACCCCGGACATCGAAGAAGATGATCGTCCGTACTATTTACCAGGGTTATTACTGGAATCCCTGCAAACCATTCCTGCCAACCTGGCTGACGTTGCCAACAACCTGCTCGACCCCCTGGGACTGAATCTGATCGGGGCCGACCAGGCTGAAGAACAAGGTGTACACTCCGGTACCTTCAGCGCGATGGAAGTGCTGTTTGGTAGCCAGCTGGCTGCTTTCTCTTATCTGGTCTTTGTCTTGCTGTACACACCTTGTGTTGCCACTCTGGGCGCCATGGTGCGGGAGGCCGGTATCAAGTGGATGCTGTTTGTTGCAGGCTGGAGTACCGGCCTGGCGTACACTGCCGCTGTTCTGGTGTACCAGATTGGTAGCAGCCCCAGCCACCCTCTCAGCTCCGCTCTCTGGTCGCTCGGCTGTTTGGGCTTTATTGCCGGTTGTTTAATGCTGATGCGGCGGCACGGCAAACGCCGCGACGCGCTGTTGATTCCCATTGTCCAAATCAACTGAGCCTGGTTATCTGAATGCTCAGCCGGGTCTGACCCGGCTGAGCAGCTCGCCCAATCCGGCATAGTCCTTGCCGCCCAGACGGCTTAATGGATCCAGGGCTTCAGCATTGATTTGCTGCCTCTGTTTGACGGTCTCCAGCACCGCCTCATCGGCGTAAAGCTGATCTACTTGCAAAAACACCAGATGCTGTGGTCCCGGCCCCAGATCAACTTGTTGCTGGTAATGACAGGCGAAAGCCAGGGGAACATCGGCCAGCCTCGGCAAACCGCCAGCAACAAATCCAGTCACCGCCAACCCCAACTGATCGACCTCACTGTCTCCCAGAGCCAATGTTGCGGAACTGGCATTCACGGCATCCAGATCAGCAACACGGGGAATATGCACCACGCACTCGCCTGTTCTGCGCAAGTTTTCATAGCTGTCTTTTTCCACCCCTGTCGGCTTTTGTCCCATCGAAACCACCAGGGTTGGCGGGTTCGAGCAAACCGGCGCAAAAAAAGAATACGGTGCCAGGTTCAGGCTACCGGAAGGATTGCGGGTCATTACCCAAGCGATAGGACGCGGCAGTATCGCCTGGGTCATTAAAAAATAGCGTTGTGATGCTTCTATCCCGGCAAAATCAATAATCATGTCAGATCCACTCTGGTCGCAGCGATAAGGTAAATACAACAGAACAATGAGCCATAAGCCCGGCAGCAAACCGCTGCCGGACGGGTTTACACCGGCAGAATGGCACCTTGCAACACGTCTGTCACCAAGACCCATACCAGGATTCCTGATATGGTCGCGACTTCTGAATCAGCGTTACTCAGGTACACAGCATGCTGTCATTACAAAGTGTCTTTCCTCTCCTTGCTATCGCCGTCAGCTGGCTGGCCTGGAGCGACCCACAACCGTTACTGGGCTGGAGCGGCGCAGTGATTCCCTTACTGATGTTTATTATGTTTTGTATGGGACTAACGCTGAGAGTGCAGGATTTCCGCCGTATCTTGCGCAAGCCAGAACCCGTTGCCATGGGGGTCACCCTGCAGTATTTACTGATGCCACTACTGGGCTGGTTACTGGTGCATCTATTGGCCCTGCCAGCAGAGGTTGCACTGGGAGTGATTCTGGTAGGAGTCTGCGCTGGCGGCACCGCCTCCAATGTCATGACGTATCTGGCCGGTGGTGACGTTGCCCTGTCGGTCAGCATGACACTGCTGTCGACCCTATGGGGAGTAGTGCTCACCCCCTGGTTGCTGGTTTTCTATGCTGCAGAGAGTGTCAGCATCGATATTCTGGCGATTCTGCTCACCATGGCCAAAATCGTTATTTTACCCATTGTCGCCGGGATTGCTGTCAGCCATTACCTGCCGGAACTCCGTCAGGCCGTCAATAAACACCTGGCCAATGCTGCGACCATTGCCATCCTCGCGATTATTGCCATTGTGGTTGCCCTTAATGCCGATGAAATCGCCACCGTAGGCGTCATGACCTTACTGGCGGTGATGCTACACAACCTGCTGGGCACAGCGCTGGGTTATGGACTGGCGCGCTGGCGCGGGTTTACCGAAGTCGAATGCCGCACCATAGCAATCGAGGTCGGCATGCAAAATTCCGGGCTGGGGGCGGCACTGGCACTGCAGTTCTTTACCCCACTGGCTGCCTTGCCCGCCGCTCTGTTCAGCGTTTGGCATAACATCAGTGGTGCCTTGCTGGCGTCGTTCTGGAGCTGGCAGACCCGTCGCCGGATTCGCCAGCTACAATCGGCCAAACGCTGTCACTCCGACTGATAACGTAAGACCTTGAGCCCTGCCGTTTCATCCACCTCAATAAAGGCGGACGGATTCGGCAAGCGCTCAATATAGCGCCACTCCGGGCATTCATCAGCCACTTGCTGACGCAAGAACGCTTCCCCCAGTTCCGGGGCATTCAGACACAGCAGCAACTCGGCAGAAGGGGCGAGCATTTCCCGCAAACGACGTAATAATCTGGGATAGTCCTTGCGAATATCGACACTGCCTTTCTGGAAGGTCGGAGGATCGGCGATGACCAGATCGTATGGGCCATGTTTTTTCAGGCGTCCGAATGAGCGAAAAATATCCACGCCTTCAAATACCACTCCCCCAAGATCATGACCGTTGAGGCGATGATTCTCTCGGCCAATCGCCAACGCCCGGCGGCTCATATCAACATTCACCACCCGCTGCGCCCCTCCGGCGACGGCAGCCACTGAAAAACCGCAGGTATAGGCAAACAGATTCAATACCCGTTTGCCCGCGCTGTGCTCCATGACCCAATGACGGCCATTGGCCATATCCAGAAACAGGCCGGTATTCTGGAACTGGCCAAAACTGAGTTCATAACGCAAGCCATGCTCAGTCACTTCCAGACGGGAAGGCAATTCACCCACCACCGCCTCCATCGGTGCCATAGGACGACAGCGGTACTGTATCCCGATGACTTCGGCCTGGGGCAGAGTGGCGATCAGCCAACGTGACAACTGCTCGATCCAGCCGTCTGCCGGCTCCCGATAGACAGTCACCAGCAGCAGAGGAGCATACCAATCGATATTGATGTGTTCGAAACCGGGTTCACTATGACCCCGGCCATGAAACAAGCGCTGGGCTTCTTTTGATACTGGCAAACGAAAATCAGGAATCATAAAGGCTGTTTTATCCGGATCGATCCATTTAAGCGGTCACGGCAACAAGGCCAAAAGCCTGTCGTGTAACCCCAGAGAGGCAGCGACCAAGGCATGATAAACAAGACATTTCTGCTGCAATTCTGGCAATTATCTTGCTAAAAAGACAATAATCCAAGGCAATTTGAGCCAATCAGATTCCTCTGATAGACAATCTCTCAATTCAGGCTCAATTCATGGCCAACTATTTTGCATCAGTCCTTGGTCAGCAGAACTTACTGAGCTACTATGACGGTGAGCTTGTCGTTTCAAGCTCTATTGGCGAGTGCTCCAAATTCACCCAATGTGTGCAGGATACTGGTCGATATCGGCATTGATTGCTCACCGGATGAACGGCCAGTAGCGCAGTGCCAGCAAAATCGCATTAAATTGGCTTTGGCCAACATCAATTTCAGGAAATACAAATGGCAGATCAAGTTCAGGGCACTGTTAAGTGGTTCAACGATGAGAAAGGATTCGGCTTTATTGAGCAAGAATCTGGTAAAGATGTTTTTGTTCACTACAGTGCTATCAACGGTGCAGGCCGTAAGTCACTGCAGGAAGGCCAAAAAGTGACCATGGAAGTAACCATGGGTCAAAAAGGTCCTCAGGCTGAAAACGTCAACCCTCTGTAACATCCTGGGCCGTTCTACGGCCATGGCCCTGTTATCTGTTTGGTCACCCTTTGTGTTTTCACCAGGCGTGTCACCCTTCAAGATTCGCTGGCCAAAAGTCCGCTGAAGCCTCTGGCTTCAGCAGACCCTTCTTTTCTATCTCGCATACCACGCTCTCCAGCCATTCTCAGTGACGCATTGTCCCCATGATTGACCAAGGCGAACTGTTCGACATTCCCAATCCGTGCCGCGGCATCTGTACGGTGAATAACAAGGGATACTGCAAGGGTTGCCTACGCAGCCGGCAGGAACGTTTCCACTGGAATGACTTCACCCATTTTCAAAAACAGCTGATTATCAATCTATGCGAACGCCGCCGTCTGAAATTAACAGCCGGACGAGCCCGACCGGTCGATGCAACGCAGCCAGAAGAGACTCCGCAAAAGGATCTGTTTGCCAGCGCCAGCAGCGCGACAAATTTGTATCAGGATGATACACACACAATACCGACTCCCGCCGTAGAGGCTGAGACTCCACCACTGGAGCGCGCCTCCAGAACCACACCGCAGCAAGCCAGTCAGATTGGGCTGTTTGATGGCCAGAACCAGAAGCCATCTGCTACGGAATAAACAGCACCGGCGCCTTATCTGACCCGGATTCAGCCCGGCAAGCGCAGGGCTTCAAATCGAGCCATCCAGTCCAGAGTCGTCGAGGTTGCCCGACTGGGTCGATACTCCGCCCCAACCCAGCCGTCATAATGACTGTTCTCGATCGCAGCAAATACTTCATCAAACTTGACACGCCCGGTACCAGGCTCCTGCCTGCCAGGCATATCGGCAAACTGAATATGACCAATCTTGTGGCCATGACGACGGATAAAGCCAGCCACATCCACCCCCATACGCGACATATGGTAAATATCGAACTGGGCCTTGATGTTGGGGTGCTTCAGTTCCACCATAATGGCCAGCATTTCCCGCCCGGTGCAGACCAGAAAATCGGGCATATCAAAACGGTTAATCGCTTCAAATGTCGTGGTAATACCAAATGGAGCAAAGCTGTCGGCGGTTACCTGCATATTGCGGAGAAAGGTCGCCATATATTCATCGCGACGCTCAGGATGGCGACAGCGCCCTGGCAACACATTCACGGTAGGAATTTTCAAGGCTCGGGCATACGACAGGCATTCAACAACCGCTGCTGCGTATTCTGCTGTTTTGCCCGGCACACAGGCCAGGCCTTCGCCGCCCTTCAACAGATCGCCAGCCGACACATTGATCAGTACACATTCAAGGTCGTTGTCACTTAACTGGCGCTTGAGATCAGCGATCGGATAGTCATACGGAAACTGGATTTCAACCGCTCGGAAGCCATCCCGACGAGCCGCGGTAAACCGTTTCATAAAGGGTAATTCTGTATATAAAGTGGATAAATTAGCGCTTGTCTTCACCTGACAATATCTCCATATACAAGTGAATCAATGTAGCAGGATCTTGCTCTCCAAACCCTCTACCTGCGTGTTGGCGTAATAATTCAACGCCCAGCCCTGCCATCGGCACGGCGCTACCCAACGACTGCGCCAGATCACTGGCCATATTCATATCCTTGAGTAAAGTGTTGACCCGCCATTTGATATTGTCAAAATCGCGGACTGCCATTTTCGGGCCCGTCAGTTGCAGTGGTGTCGTATCCGCAAAGCCCCCCTGTAAAGCCTGCGGTAATAACGATGTTTGTACGCCGGCCTGCTCTGCCAGGGCAAAAACTTCCGCCATCACCAGCACATTGCAGCTGACCAGCATCTGGTTGCAAATCTTGGCAACCTGCCCGGTACCGGTTGCTCCCATATGGGTCAGTTGCCGCGACAGCACAGCCAGGACAGGCCGCAGTTGATCTATAACGGCTCCATCACCACCGGCCATCATTGCCAATGTGCCCTGCTCGGCACCAACAACACCACCGGATACCGGAGCATCAACCCAATTCATACCACAGCAAGAGCTGAGTTCTGTGGCCATTTCCCGGGTTGCTTGTGGTGCAATACTGGAGAAATCCACCAACACCTGACCTTGACGTCCGGTGGCAGTCACCCCCTGGGGGCCAAAAACAATATCACGAACGGCACTGGTATTGGTGACACAGACCATTAACACATCACATTGTTGTGTCAGTTCTGCTACCGATGTCGCTTGCTGGGCACCTGCTGCTACCACTGTCGCCATTTTTTCAGGCGTTCGGTT
This sequence comes from Oceanobacter sp. 4_MG-2023, assembly GCF_030689165.1. NCBI lineage: Bacteria > Pseudomonadati > Pseudomonadota > Gammaproteobacteria > Oceanospirillales > Oceanospirillaceae > Oceanobacter > Oceanobacter sp. 4_MG-2023. The sequence continues at coordinate 31,000 of NZ_JAUYVV010000027.1, forward strand.
CCAGACCCGTACGGAATAGCCAGCCTGTAGCAGCCGTAACACCATAGGGGTACCCATGAGACCCAGCCCGACAAATCCGATCTTCACTGCCTCATCCTCGAAAAATAACCATCAATACTATCAAAGACTTATCGAGTTTAAACCCGCTTCCAACGGATTATTATCAGCAGACTTGATCTGAAAACAGTGTCGGTCAAAGGACCCTTTTCAACATTCTTGACAGCCGTCGGATCGACCCGCACTCAACAATCACAAGCCGGAACAATCAACCTCTTTGTTCATCCGGCATACTCACGCTACCGCCTGATCCACAGGCCATTCAGCCGTGTGTCATGTGCTTGTACCTGCTGCATGTTACAGTCTATCGGTGCCTGATTCGAAGTGATCTTCCATACCGCAGGCGGCGCCTGGATGACCAGCACCGAACCACTGCTGACAGAGCGCCACCCGCTCTTCTGCCGGGCGCTGCAAATCTGCAGCAGCTAATGCATCAATAACTTTCAAGCGAGGCAATAGCCCGGCACCATTCGCCAGCTGTATCGCCAGCCCCGGACGCGCGTTTAGCTCCAGCAATAACGGGCCATGCTGGCGATCGATAACAATATCGGCACCGAGATAACCCAACCCGGTCATGTCATAACAACGGGCGGCCAGTACCAGCAGATCTTGCCATTGGGGAATAAACAGCTCTGACAGCTTCTCCTGGGTATCCGGATGTTGCATCATAGGCAGGCCATTCTGTACTCCATGTAACGCCTGTCCATTTGCCAGCCCAAGACCGACACCGACGGCACCCTGGTGCAGGTTGGCCTTGCCATCCGAGGCTCGGGTCGCCAATCGGGTCATCGCCATCACCGGATAACCACGACAGACAATCACCCGGACATCCGGTACCCCTTCATAGGAAAACCGTTGCAAGGAGTCATCAAACTGGATGCAACGCTCAATAATGGCGACATCCGGTGATCCGCCCAGACTGTGAAGGCCGGCAAGAATGTTGGAGGCATGGCGCTTGAGCTCACTCAGCATAATCGGACTGCCATTGGCCCGCACCCAATAATCCCCCTCACAGCTCTGAACCACCACAATTCCTTTACCGCCAGAGCCTTTGGCCGGTTTGATCACAAAAGCCGGGATTCCGGATAACTGCTGCCCCAATGTCTCGACTTCATGTTGTGACTGAATGGTGCCAATCAACTCTGGTACCGCAATGCCCGCCTGCTCTGCCAGGCGCTTGGTTTTTAATTTGTTATCCACCAGTGGGTACAACGTACGTGGATTATAACGGCTGATATACAAACGATTACGGGCATTCATGCCCAGAACCCCTGCCTGATGCAATTGCAACGGCAGCATCAAGCGTCGCCGCAGTGCCTGCCAAAGCGGCCGAAACGCCAGCTTACTCATGGCGCAGCGCCACAAAACGACGTAACTCCAACAGGCGATAGCCAGTGTAGGTGCCCAGCATCAATACCAGTGCCAGAATCACCAACTGCACACCAATATAGTTAAACGTCAGGTGGCGTATCAGCGGGTCACTCATTGCCCAATAGGCAACAACCGCGGTCAGCAAGCTGCCTCCGCCTTGACGCATCACTTCTCTGCCGCCTTCTTCTTCCCACAGAATCGACATCCGCTCAATCGTCCACGACAGAATAATCATCGGGAAGAAAGTGATTTTTAAACCTTCGGTCAGACCCAACTTGTAAGATGCCACACTGAACAAGCCGATAATGGCAATCACCGTAATAATCACCGCCGATATACGCGCCACCAGTAGCAGGTTAAGGCGCGACAGGTAACTGCGAATCACCAACCCGGTAGCCACCACCAGCAGGAATCCCACCAGCCCGGTAACCAATGAGGTCTGAATAAAGGCCACCGCAATCAGTACCGGCATAAAAGTACCCGAAGTACGGATGCCCACCAGAATGCGCAACAGACACACCACTAACGCCCCTATCGGCAACAGCAGAATGGTCTTGAACATGGCCTGCTCTTCTACCGGCAGACTGTGTATGGAAAAATTCAGTAACTCGTGCTGATCCGACAACCGGTTGGCCACACTGGCAAAGGTCGACTCCTCGCGCCGAATCATGGCAAAACGCACCTGCGAATCATAACCACCCGACACTTCCAGCACCGGTTCCCCGCGCTGCTCCCACAGCAGCAGCGGCGCATTCCGATCAAACAAGGCCGGGTTGCGGGCCTGTAAGGGGATATCAAACACCTGGCTGCGGTTGTCTTGCCAGACCCGAATATAAGGCAACAGCTGCTGTTGTCGACGACCGTCCTGCAAGCGCAGGCCATATACCAGCCGTGCTGGCACACCCGCCTTGTTGAGCATGTCTACCAGCAACTGCGGCAGGCTCTGATCAAATTCACTGATCAACAACTCCACATGCTGGGCACGAGGTTCCGCTGCAAAAGCTTTCAGTAACTCTCGCGCCAGACTGAAATTATCCGCTGACGTCCGATGTGCCAGCGCCAGCAATTGCCCCACGGCACTGGCGTAAGGTTCCGGCCAGCTGCTTTCCGTTACCGCCGGTGCTGGCTCTGGCATCAATTCGTAAGCATCACTTTCCAGCACATCCGCACGATAGAACAAGGTCTGCCGCCCGCTGGCGGTACGCTTGGTCCACTCGGCAACCGGATTGCCCCCATCGATAAAATTCAAGCCATAACCGGGAGAGGCACCACTTTCACGCAGCAGCATAAATCCGGGCTGATTGGACGGCCGAGCCAGAACAGCCCGCACCGGATCACCGTCAGTACTGAGCTCAACCCGGGCTTCAACCGACCAGACCACTTGTGATTTCCCTGGTAGCAGGGGCACGTCATACACCCAGTGACGATGAAGAATCTGTGCAATTCCTGCACTTAACAGCAGCAGTATCAATGCAATATAAGGCCAGCGAGATCCGTTCATTGCTCTTCACTCACAACAGGTATCTGCAAATCGGGCTGATATTTACCCAATAGAAATTTTTTCCCGACATCAATCAAGGTGACATCTTGCAGAAATGATCGCCCCAGCAAAATCGGATATGTCATTTGCGAGCGATCAGCCAATGAGAATTCAGCTTTTTGCTGTAGTTGTTGCCCCAGGTGCACCGTCAACTCCACCACCGGCCGCCGATCCAGATCGGCATTTGACGCCTGCCGGATCAACACGTTACGTACCAGTTTGGCTTCGATCTTCCGGGGTTCCGATTCATCATCGTGTTGTAGCAGAAAACGCACCCAGGGCTGACCGTTACGTTCAAAGCGGGTGATATTGCGAGCACTCAGTGACGACGTCGCCGCACCACTGTCAACGCGGGCACGATAATGATGCCCTGGCGGAGTGAGATAAATCCATTCGGTGGCGCCGACGACCAGCTTATCAGTATGGGTATCGGTTGTGGTCTCAGCACCAGTGGTTGGACAGCTGACCGGAGCCGGGTTAGCGGCGGTCAGGCGCCGCACCTGCCGCTGTAATGCCTTCAGCTGGGCCTGTTGCTCCTGTTGCCCGGCCAGCACCGGATCCAGTTCCGGACAGCTCAAGTCAATATCCGGATTATGTCGAGCAACCACCTCTTCAATCGCCGCCATGTTAACGGCTCGATGCTCAGGTCCCGGCCAATGACTGCAAGCGGACAAGAGCCCACCGATCATCGCTATCAACCCTACCCGCCTGACCCAGCTGGACATACAGAACTACTCCACCGCACAAAAATCCAGTATTGAACCATAAAGGCGGATAAAGTTGCGTTCTACTGTTACCCAGACTGTCATAAATAACCGTTGGCCCACCCGCTGGCCAGTATCACACGCGCGGAGCGGTTTTTATTTCATAAAATATTTGCCTCAGAACATCGAGCTCATCGGCACCGAACACCAGTTACCCCGGGCACAAATGGCATCCACCCATAAGCGCTGCATCACCCGGCTACTGCTGCGGCCTCGGGGGGCCAGTGCTTCCATTTCATGCAATTGAGCCATGGCCGGATAGATCACCGGATTGTTCAGGATCTCCGGCTCCACAAAACGATTAGCCGATGCCATCGCGGTGGGATATTCCAGATAGTTGGAATTCTTTGCAGCGATGTTACCTCGCATCAGGAAACGGATCAGTTGGTACGCCAACTCTGGCGAATTGGCGTTGGTCGGAATCGCCATGACATCAATCCATAACGCCGCCCCCTCCCGGGGAATAAAATACGACAAATCGGCATTGCCCGCTGCCGCTGTCAGCAAATCACCGGAATACCCCACAGCCACACAGATCTTGCCGCTGGCCAGGTCATCCAGATACTGGGTTGTGTGTAAATAGCTGACCTCACCCAACGAATCTTTCAGCAATTGACCAGCCTGTTGCAGCTGCTCTTTGCTCAGACTGTTGACGGAATACCCCAGATACGACAGCGCTGCCGCAAAAATCTCATCCCGCTCATTCAGCAACCCGATACCACACTGGGCCACTTTTTGCCGCACATCCGGATCAAACAGCAAGGCCCAGGAATTTTCATAATCAGCCAGGCCCAGCTCCGCCAGCGCCTTGCGGTTCACGCCCAATCCGGTCGTCCCCCACATATACGGCACGCCGTTCAAGACACCGTCATCCTGCTGGCTGTAGTCACTCAGAATATCCGGACGCAATGAATCCCAGTCCGGCAGCTGCTGAGTCATCAGAGGCCGAACCAGCGACTTGCTAGCCAGCGTGTTCATGATACGGCTGGGTGGGAAAATCAGATCAAATTGCTGACGATCATCAAAATACAAGGTAGCGAACTTATCCAGACTGTCGAACTCGACGTAATCTATCTCGATATTGAATTCTTTCTCAAAAGCTTCCAATACACCCGGTTCAATATAATCACTCCAGTTCAACACCCGTAACACTGGTGTTTCTTCCTGGGCCTGTACAGCCAATCCGCCCAATGACAAAGCGCACACCAACAGCCAACCGGCCAATCTCGCTAGCATCATGATTCTGATTCCATGGTTCATCGTTTTTACCGGTGCTGGCATAGCACCAAGAGATGGAACAGAGAGAGGATCAAGCGGTGTGATTACAACACCACAGCACTTGACCTCTATCCACCCGGAGCCAAGTGTTGTGGCTCAGGCAGGTAAAAAGACATACCCCCTAGAGGGTAGATATTTCCCCTGGCCAGAAAAGGCCGGGGACAGGAAGCCGCCAAGCCGCAAGCCGTTGGCTGCCAGAGAGCCAACTTGCGCTGCAACAGGGTTTTTAACTGGTCAAATAAATACGTGGGACACGTCGGGTAACACCCGTAAACAGGTGATAGGAAATGGTATCGCAATGAGCGGCCACTTCATTGGCATCCAGCTGAGAGCCCCATAGTTCAACGGCATTACCTACCGCCGCACCGTCCACATCGGTCAAATCAACGGTCATCATATCCATCGACACCCGACCCAGAAGACGCGTGCGCTGACCGTTCACGATCACCGGCGTCCCCTCTTCTGCCTGACGTGGATACCCATCGGCATAACCCATCGCAATCGTCCCGATCCGGGTTGGTTTGGTTGCCACAAAACGACTGCCGTAGCCGACACTGTCGCCATTCTGAACCCAGCGGGTCGCAATCACCTCGGTAACCAGCGACATCGCAGGCTGTAACTGCAACGCAGTCTGGTTATCAAAATCCAATGGTGAAGCACCATAAAGAATGATACCTGGCCGCTGCCACTGCTTGTGCGCCATCGGGTGCACCATCAGTGCCGCCGAATTGGCCACACTCATATCCAGACCCAGCGCCTGAGCAACTTCAGTCAGACCCGTCAATTGAGTCGGTACATCAATACCGGGGGTGACCCGGGTATCGGCATTGGCAAAGTGGGTCATCAATGTGACCTGCCCCACCTGGGGCAAGGCCAACAGCTGCCGACTCACATCAGCCACCTCATCCAGCGCAAACCCCAGGCGATGCATGCCGGTATCTACCTTCAACCAGATATGCAGCGGTTCAGCGACACGAGTCGCTGCCAGCGCCTGGATCTGGTCGTACCGATGAACTGCGGTCCAGAAATTCTGTTCGGCGATCACCGGTAATTCGTCATTGCTGAAAAAACCTTCCAGCAACAAGACCGGCTGAGTCATTCCCGCCGCACGCAGTTCCAGCGCCTCCTCAATACAGGCCACCGCAAACGCCGGAGCGTAAGGAGCCAGTGCCTGAGCCACCGGGACAGCGCCATGACCATAGGCATCCGCCTTGACCACTGCCAACGCCTGACCGGCGGGATGTAATGAACACGCCAACTGGTAGTTGGCAATAATATGATCCAGACGAATCCGGGCCTGCGCAGGACGAGACATGTATAACTACTCCACAGTGACGATCAGCGGCTGGTTACAGCGCCAGAATCGCCTCAACTTCAATATCAGCTGCTTTTGGCAGCGCCTTTACGGCATACGCCGCACGAGCGGGATATGGCTCATCAAAATAACGCGCCATCACTTCATTCACTTGCGGGAAGAAGTCCATATCCGACAGCAAAATGGTCAGCTTGGCGGCATCATTCAAAGAACCACCAGCCGCTTCAGCTACCGCTTTCAGGTTCTCGAACACCCGTACAGCCTGAGCTTCAAACGACTCGGTCACCATTTCCATGGTGGCAGGGTCCAGCGGAATCTGACCGGACATGTACAGCGTATCGCCCACCTGAACGGCTTGTGAGTAAGTGCCGATGGCAGCCGGAGCCTGATTGGTTGCAATAATCTTCTTGTTGCTCATAAAAACCTCATTATTCATTGAACGTCGCCTGATCGAACATCCGGCGACCAGGACAAATAGTACTGCCATAAAGCCACCGGCCGCAGTAAAAACAAGGTAACGGCCGTTAACTTGCTTGCTGCAGACCGGTGCCAGAGCCAGCTCGGAAATACCCGCTCAGGGCGCGACTAGAGATAGCGATGGACTGACAAGCCTTCGGTGCTGATATCAGGATCACGCTCATTCACAATATCGGCCAACAAACGTGCCGAGCCTTGTGACATGGTCCAGCCCAGGGTGCCATGACCGGTATTCAGATACAGATTATTAAACGGCGTTTTACCGATAATCGGCACACTGTCTGGTGTCATTGGCCGCAGACCACACCAGAACTCGGCCTTCTCCAGATCCCCGGCCCCTGGAAACAGATCGCTGACAACAAAATCCGCAGCCTTGCGACGGCTTTCTTTCAGGCTCAGGTCGAAGAAGGCAATCTCAGCCGTACCACCAACCCGGATACGCTCATCAAAACGGGTCACCGCCACCTTGTACTCTTCATCCATCACCGTGGATTGGGGAGCCTTGCTTTCATCCAGCAATGGCAGCGTCAGTGAGTAGCCCTTGATCGGATAGATCGGTAACTTGATGCCTAATGGATTCATCAACATCGGAGAATAGCTGCCCATCGCAACCACATACTTATCAGCGGTCAAACGTCCTTTGGAAGTCACGACCCCATGGATTTCACCACCAGACGCTTCCAGTCCCTTGACCTCGGTATCCATCATGAAAATCACCCCGAGGTCACGGCAAGCCGCCGCCAGCCCCTGGGTAAACTTGCGACAGTCACCGGTACCGTCGTTCGGGAACATCAAGCCACCAACAAACTTCTGGGAAACATTCGCCAGCGCTGGTTCATGCTGGATACAAGTCGCATGATCAATCACCTGGTGCTCCACACCGCACTCACGCAGGGACTCAAGGTCGGCACCGATGGAATCCATTTTTTCCTGATCCCGGAACAGCTCAACCGTGCCCTGATGGCGCTGGTCGTAATGGATCGGGCGGTCCTGCTGCAACTGATCAAAACAAATGCGGCTGTACTCCGTGATACGCAGCATACGATTCTTGTTAATGCGATAAGCATCTTCACCACACTGGCCGAGCATCTTCAGCATCCAGGCCGAGGTGCTGACATTAAATGCCGATGGACTGACCATAATCGGTGCCAGATCCTGCATCATCCATTTAACCGCCTTAAAAGGGATACCCGGTGCTGCCCATGGGTTGCAATAGCCATAAGACAACATGCCGGCATTACCGTAACTGGTTTCATCTGCCACACCAGAGCGGCGTTCCACCACCGTCACCTCATGCCCAGACTTGGCCAGATACCAGGCAGACGAGACGCCCAACACACCCGCGCCCAACACCAGAATTTTCATAACGACTGCCCCCACAAGATCACTGCATCACAAAGTCCGGTGCGTTATTCCGCGCTGCGATAGCAACACCGACAGGAAAACATCACCGCGTTTAATGGTGAAATTCTAGCGATAAAATCATAGAAAAAGCCTTTAATATTTACTCAAATACAGTATATTTCACTGGAAATTAAAGACTATTCAGAAGATAACCCTGAATAAATAACATTCATGACAATCTGATTTCAGGGAGATCAGCCCGATGGCAGCCACCAGTGATTACAAGCGCAAACCACTCGACAGGCTCGACCGCCGCATTCTGCAAGAACTGCAAAAAGAAGGCCGCATCAGCTACGTTGACCTGGCCGAACGAGTCAGCCTCAGCTCCACTCCCTGTATAGAGCGCGTCAAACGCCTGGAAAAAGACGGTTATATCGAGGGTTATTACGCCCGGCTGAACCCGGCGCTGATGGGTTACGGCATGCTGGTCTTTGTCGAAATTTCATTGTCTTACCAGTCACCAGACGCCTTCCAGCGCTTTAATCAGGCCGTCGATACCCTGCCTTACTTACTCGAATGTCATCTTGTCTCCGGCGACGCCGACTACCTGATCAAGGCACGTATCAATGACATGTCCGAATACCGAGCCTTACTCGGCGATATGTTACTGACCCTTCCCGGCGTAAAAAACTCCAGAAGTTACATTGTTATGGAAGAAGTCAAAGAAACAGCCCAATTACCGGTACAACTGCAACAAAGCTGATTCTGGTTGTGCCGTGCCGACAACCCCACACAGTTGCTACCGACAGACCCGTTTTTACCCGCTACGCAGGATGGTTTGGGATGGATATTCGCAGAGAAAAAAGTCGAAAAAAGTTAAGAAATGCACTGGCTGAGCTACTCAAGAAGCGGCCTCTGGAACAGATCAGCATTGAACAAATTGCCGACAAGGCCGGTGTCACCCGCCCGACCTTTTATTCCAATTATCAAAATCGCCAGGACATTATCATTGAACATATTGAACAGTGGCTGGCGCGGCGCGAGCAACTGTTCCAGAACTTTCTCGAAGATGAAGGCACCCCGGAACCGGATCGCCTGGTGGACTTTATCCAGCATCTGCTGGAAACCCTCTGCCCGGACGATACCCTGCTACAACTGGCATTGTCCGGCCGGGCCGGAGAGCAGGCCCTGCAACGGATCCTGAACCAGAACACCGATTTCTTCTGCCGCGGGGCCAGTCGCAGCTTCAACGAACCACCCAGCGAAGATGATATCCTGCTGATTTCTACCTTCTATGGCTCCGCCACCATCGGCATTATTTCCGGCATTATCTCCGGTAACATCCGCCAGCAACCAGCCGAACTGGCGCAGCAACTGGCAGATATGATCTACAACGGTATTGGCCATCGCCTGCTCTAGAACTGGCCGACAACCTGGGCGGTACAGGCACTAGCCTTCTCGCACCACCATCACGCTGCACTTGGCATGACGCACCACACGCTCAGCATTCGAACCGATACTATAACGACCCTGACCGGGTTTCTGCGCCATCATCACAATAATATCGGCATAGCGGCTACCCGCTTCCTCAAGAATCTTTTGATGCACCACACCACGACGAACCCGACTGCTGTAATGCAGGGTTGCTGGCATCAAATTACGCAGCAAGGCCAGCAACTTGTCTTCGTTATCACGCTGGCGCAACGAGTTAAATTGCTGATCCGGGTACAGCACCACCACGTTATTGTCTTTGCTGTCATCGATATACAGAAAAATAAAATCCACATGAGGATTGTCACTGGTCAGTTCTCTTGCCGCCTCAATCAACAACGGCAGTTCCTGTGGATAGGCAAGATCCACAGGAATCAATACTTTGTAAAACATAAGCCCTTCTTCCTAATGGGGACATCGATTTAATCCTGCACGGCTCTGCGTGAGTGTTGCCGTTATTCAGGGCAAGGCGACGAATGCAGCGAAATGACGAGTCCTTTTCAAATTCGTCAACACCGCACTGGACGGCGGCAAC
>NZ_JAUYVV010000028.1:0-39124 GCF_030689165.1 Oceanobacter sp. 4_MG-2023
ACAAACGAGACGCCACAGGCGTGCTCAAAAGGCCGAATCATCAGCGCGGGCATACGCGCTTCGTCGAGCCATTTATAAAGGGTGTATTGGCTGGTAATACCGATCAGGTCGGCAATACGCTCGACCGACAAATTTTTAACGGATTTGGCGTGGTCAACGCACAATTCCATCGCGTGTTTGAGAGACCGTGGCTGCTCTCGCTTCCAATTTCGTTTTGCCATTGCTGCTGTCCGCAAAGTGGTGTGCTAATAAAACTTCCGTTATGCCTCTATGCGCCGAACCGGGCGCGGCATAAGCTGATTCCATCAATCGGAATCAATCGGCGGGATGTTATGAGACATTGCGGTATACTTGCGGATTGGGCTGGTAGCGGCTTGGCCAGATATCGGCAGGCTGTTTGCCCAGGAACTTTGCGACGATTTTCTCCACCTTCGGGTACGGAGCCTTGAACACGTTGTAAAAGGTGGTGGGGTTTTTATAGCCATTTTGTCGCGCCAATTCGGCGACAGAAATACCGCGCATACGAATCGCGGCGATCACTTCCTGGCGGTGCCAGTCCTGTACTGGGTGACTCTGTGAGTTGCTCATTTTTTTGCCCTATTGGTAACCAGTTTGCTTAACACATTCGTGTTCCTTGTTTATGTGAACAATATACACGAACGTGTTTGGTGTAAACATATTTTTGTGTGTCTATGTTTATTTTCGACACACATTTTTGTGCAAATGGATAAACCTCTTGATTATCAATAGCTTACAAAACTTAGACGCGTAATGGACACAAATGGCACAGCGTCCAAGTTCAGAATCAAAAACCTGGACACAAAAATGAGTGATTTAAAAGAAGAGATAGGAAACCGAATAACACACATTCGTGGATCTATCGGCCAAGGCGAATTTGCTAAGAAGCTTGGAGTCCATAAAAACACCCTCAGCAATTATGAAAGAGGTTTACGGTCACCTGACTGTGAGTTTCTTTACTTTCTTGAAGAGCTTGGGTTTAACTCTCGCTGGGTGGTAACTGGAGAGGGGCCGATATCGAGCTCAGAAGCCCCACAGGCCGCCCAGGATGAAGCAGAAAACATTCACGACGAGTACGCCTTTATCCCTGGCTACAACATCCAGGTAAGCGCCGGACCGGGCCGTTTTGCCGGTTCAGAAGAGGTATCACGAAAACTGGCATTTAGACGTAAGTGGCTGAAATTTAAAGGGTTACATGAAAAGGATTTGGTGGTTGTGTTCGCCAAGGGCGATTCGATGGAACCGACCATCAGCGACAACAACACCATCATGGTGGACACCAGCGACACCAGCCCCCAGGACGGGCGCATGTACGTGATTCGGTTCGATGGCCATTTGCTAGTCAAGCGCACCCAGATCCTTCCAGGGCAAGGCGTGAAGCTGATCAGCGACAACAAAACCTATGGTGAGCAGCTGGTGAAGTTCGATGGCAGCAATCCAGACCTGGAAGTTATTGGTCGCGTGGTGTGGGTTGGCAAGGACTTCTGACAGACACATTCTTTTAGACGGCAGCATTTTGTCTATGAAGATGCCGCCAAAATGAAAACGCCGGGCAATTTAGCCCGGCGCTTGTTTTTAGACAGTTTTGTTCAAAGATCGCTAAAGCATCGCTGAAACCTGCATGAACACTGAACTCGTTCCATTTAATCCCACCCAATCCCGTTTGATCCCGCATTCTTATCTATCTAACAGGGTGTGTCTGGTTACAATCTCGACTCGGTGTCGCCGACTTTTGACTTGACCCGTCAGGCCTGCAAGTCGGCTTCGTGATTCGAAACCATCCGGTAGCCCAGAGTGAGCACCGGATTAAATAGATGTCCCCACTAACCGCAGAGGATTACCCCGATGGAGCAGCGTTACAGGAAAGCAGTACCGGCCGGCGTCCTGAGTATTATGACCGCCATGGCGGCATCAGCAGACAACACCGATCGTTTCGAACTGGGGCGTATCGAAGTCAGCGCTGAACAGACATTACCAGCCACCAGCAGTGAATCAATCGACACCCAGGCACTCCGCGAAGAAAACCGGGAAACCGTTGGTGAAGCACTGGATTTGCTCCCCGGCGTTACCCTCAGTACATTCGGTTCCCGTAATGAACAAACCCTTTATATCCGTGGTAACGACCTGCGCCAGATTCCGGTTTTTATCGATGGCATTCCAGTGTATGTACCCTATGACGGCTATGTTGACCTTGGCCGCTTTACCACCTACGACCTGGCTGAAATCAATGTCAGCAAAGGATTCAGTTCAGTCTTGTATGGCCCCAATACCCTGGGTGGAGCCATTAACCTGATCAGCCGCCGGCCACAGCAAATATGGGAAGGCGATATCGGTATTGGTTATGCCAGTGGTGAGCAAGATGGCAGCGACAGCCAACGGGTCTGGATGAACATCGGCAGTAATCAAGGGCTCTGGTACAGCCAGATCAGTGCCTCCTGGCTCGACCAGAATGCCTGGGCCTTATCCGATGATTTTGAAGCCGTTGATACAGAAGATGGCGGCTTGCGTGACAACTCCTATCGCAACGACCAGAAAATCAGCCTGAAACTGGGCTACACCCCGAATAGCAGTGATGAATACGCCATTGGTTATATCAATCAGCAAGGGGAAAAAGGCACTCCTCCCTATGCCGGTACCGACAGTTCCACCAGTGCCCGTTACTGGCAATGGCCATACTGGAACAAGGAGAGCCTCTACGTCGTGACCCAAACCAGCCTGGGTGAAGGCCGCTATATAAAAAGCCGGGTGTATTACGATATTTTTGAAAACTCACTCTACAGCTACGATGACGACAGCTACAGCAGCCAGACCTATGGCTATGCCTTCCGCAGCTGGTACGATGATTACAGCTATGGTGCCAGCCTGGAATATGGTCAGCCACTGGGCAATCACAGTCTCAAGGCCGCCTTGCACTACAAGCTCGACCACCACGAAGAACACGATGACGACGACCCGAAACAGAATTATGAAGACGACATCGTCTCGTTGGCTGTGGAAGACACCTGGATGCTGTCGCCGCAGCAATACCTTGTAGCCGGTATCAGTCACGACCGCAGAAGAAGCCTGCAAGCGGAAGAGTACGATAGCGACACTGGTCTGATCAGCGACTTCGACAATAACAACGCCAGTGCCTGGAATCCGCAAATCGGCTGGTTTGCCCAGCTGGACAAACAGCGTGAAGTCCGTCTGACCCTCTCCCGCAAAACCCGCTTCCCGACCATCAAGGACCGCTACTCCTATCGCATGGGGTCGGCGTTGCCCAACCCGGATCTGGAAGCAGAAAAATCCACCATTCTGGAGGCTGGCGGCTCACAACTCTGGGGCGACTGGCTACGGCTGGACGGCACCGTTTTCTATAGCAAAATTCGTGATCTGATCCAGTCTGTTGACCTCGATGAAGACACCTACCAGCTGCAAAACATCGGCAAGGTCACCAGCAAAGGGCTGGAGCTGAGCGCCGTCAGCTGGATTGGCGACAGCCTGCAACTGGATGCCAATTACAGCCTGTTGAAGCGCACCAACGACAGCTCCGACCTGGTCCTGACCGATGTACCAGACCACAAACTGCAGGGACGTATCAGCTGGCAGGCAACAGATCCTCTCCGCCTGGCCATTCGGGGCCAGTACGAAAGTGAACGTTACAGCGACAGCGATGGCACTATCGAGCTGGCCGCCTGGAGCCGTATCGACCTGACCGCCGACTACGATTTCACCCAGACCCTCAAAGGCCAGCTCGGCGTTACCAACCTCGGTGATCGCAACTACGCCCTGGATGACGGCTTTCCTGAACCGGGTCGTCAGTGGCATGCCAGCCTGAACTGGCAATTCTGAAGGGAGTGATACCGATGTTATATCGTCACCTGCTGCTGCCAGCGCTGTTGTTACTGCATACGCTGACCACCAGCGCCCAGACCATTACCCTGATGACCAGCTACCCGCAACCGGTCGTATCAGCATTTCAGCAAGCGTTTGAAGAACAACACCCAACCCTGCAACTCAATGTCCTCTGGCGTATGCCCTTTGATGCCCTGCCCTACCTGTTGCAACCGCAGCAGGGAGGCGTGGATGTCTACTGGACGCCATCCCAAACCAACTACCTGCGCTTAAAAGCCGCCGGTGCTCTGGCACCGTTAAAGCTGGATCGTATTGGCTTGCCGGATCATCTCGACCAGACCCGGCTGCGGGACATGGACGATACCTTTATTGCCAGTGAAATTGCCGGTTATGGTTTGTTTATCAACCCCCAACGTCTGCAGCAACTTGCCGTTGCCGAACCAACCAGCTGGCACGACCTGACAAACCCTCGGTTGCGGGGCACGGTCGCACTGCCGGTACCTTCAGCGGTCGGTTACGCGCCGATGCTGATCGATCAGCTTTTGCAGGCCGACGGTTGGCAACAGGGCTGGAACAACTGGCAAGCCATTGCCGCGAACAGCCAACTGGTCGATCGCCGTGGCAGTTTTGTTACCGACAAGGTCAGCACTGGTCAGGCAGCCATTGGCCTGACCATGGACTTCTTTGCCAACGCCACCATTGCCAGCGGCGCGGACGGGCGCTTTGTTTACCCGCAACAAACCGCCTTTAATCCAGCCCATATCGCCCTGATGACGGATAGCCGCCAGCCGGACGCCGCCCGGTTATTTATTCGCTTTGTGCTCTCGGAAGCAGGACAACAGCTGTTGTTTCACCCGGATATTCGCAAACTCCCTATACGCCCTTCGGTCTACCAACAGGCACCGGACAATATACCCAACCCCTTCGGTCTGGCACTGGACAGTCGTTATAACCCGGCCAAGGGCCTGAGCCGACGCCCCCTCACCAACGCCCTGTTTGATGCCGCCATTACTCACAATCACCCGGCGCTGATCGAGACCAGCCGGCTGCTGCATCAGGCCAGCCAGCTGGCTGCCCCGGAACCGGAAAACAACCCGATACTGCAACAGGCTTACGCGCTCTTTCATCGCCTGCCAGTGACCGAACCCGACGCTACCTCCGAGATACTGCACGATTTTCAACAACGAGAGCACAACCCGGCCGCCGACGCCCGTTGCCAGACACTGGAACAGCAGTGGCAAGGCGAGTTCGCCCGCCAGTATGCCGCCGCCGCTGATCTGGCTCGCCAGGTGATTGCCGGAGAGGCAACCTTATGATGCCACCTGTTGTTATAACGCTGCGGTTGCTATTGCTGTGGTTAATACTGCTGCCCAGTCTTGCCGCTGCGGATCCAATCACCAGCTCGGCACTGGGTCGACGGGCGCTGTCACAGCCAATGCCCGGATTAACAGCCACAGAGCTTGAACAGTTTCTGCAAGGACGCAGTCTGTTTGCCCAGATGTGGGTGATTTCACCCTCAGCGGATCAGCAAGTCGATGGCCTCGGGCCGCTGTATAACGCCATCTCCTGTGCCAGCTGTCACCCCGGCAATGGCCATGGACGGGCACCCGACAGGCCCGGCCAGGCCATGCGCTCCATGTTGGTACGCCTGAGCTTGCCCGGCCACGATATCCATGGCGGGCCACGGCCTCATCCGTTCTGCGGTGACCAACTGAATGAACAGGGCGTGCCCGGTGTGGCAGGCGAAGGGAGAGCCAGTGTGTCGTATCAGGAACAGGTAGTCCGACTGGCGGATGACACCGCAGTAACACTGCGGCGACCACAGCTCAATCTGTCCGCCAGCCGCTGCCAACCTGCCACAGAGCTACTGACCTCCGCCCGCATTGGCCCGGCGCTGGTTGGTCAGGGGTTGCTGGATGCCATCCCCAACGCGGCTATTTTGCAGCGGGCCGATCCGGAAGACCGTGATGCCGATGGTATCTCCGGCCGCCCCAATCCGGTTTACGATGTCGCCCTGCAACAAACGACGACTGGCCGTTTTGGTTACAAAGCCAACGTGCCCAATTTGCGCCAGCAGATTGCGTCGGCCTTTCACGGTGATCTGGGTATCAGCTCCTCTCTGTTTCCAGACCAGAATTGCACCGCGGCACAAACCGACTGCCAGACCGCCGCCACCGGTGGTGACCCGGAATTGAGCGACGAGCAACTTGATCAGCTGGTGTTTTATCATCAAACGCTGGCATTACCTGCCCGACGTCAGCCCGATGCACCGAACGTACAACTTGGCGAACAGCTGTTTTATCAAGCCGGTTGTGAGAGCTGCCATCGAGCACAATTCAAAACCGCGGCCAATGCCAGCCCGGCGATTCTGGCCAATCGCACCATTCAGCCCTGGAGTGATTTGCTCTTGCACGATATGGGGCCAGAGCTGGCGGATAATCGCCCGGATTTTAACGCCAGCGGTCAGGAATGGCGGACGACGCCATTATGGGGAATCGGGCTCGCGGACAAGGTCTCCGACCACCCCGGTTTTCTTCACGATGGCCGCGCCCGTAACCTGCTGGAAGCGATTTTATGGCATGGCGGAGAAGCCAATAAAAGTCGAACGGCCGTTACCCTGATGAGCCGTGAACAACGTCGGGCCTTGCTGGATTTTTTACACTCGCTGTAAAGCAGCTGGGGCCTGGTCTGGGGTCTGGGGCATCAAGCAGGAAGACAGGGCCAGGCAACATGCCCCAGAATCCACCAGGCTTCCGCCATCGCAATCAGCATCAGTAGCGCACTCAGCGTCTGCCAGAAACTCAAAGGATGTCGCTTGATCAAAGGCTCTCGGGTGTGTTGCTGCAACAAGCTGTTATTGGGCTGATAGAGGTCGGTACGAAACTCGGAAAAGGAATCATACCGTTGTCGTATCACGGGGTGTGACGCCTTTTGCAATACCAGCTCCAGCCATAGTGGCAAGTCCGGGCGGTATTGCCGAATCGGTCGATATTGCCATTCATGCGTTGATTTGGCCCCACGCCGCCCAGCCTGCTCCATGGCAAAGGGTTGTTGGCCAGAAAGCATTTCGTACACCATCACCGCCAATGAAAACAGATCACTCTGACTGTTGGCGATACCATCAATCACATATTCTGGGGCGATATAATTCACCGACCCCAGCGGCATATCTTCATCGTCGAAGACGCCGGACTCTGCCAACCCCCGTACCATAACGGTGCCGTAATCAATAATCTTGATATTGCCGTCAGCGGCCAGAATAACGTTTTCCGGTTTAAGATCACGGTGCACCATACCCATTCGTTGCATAACCCTCAGGCCATTAATCAGCTGGTCGGCCAAGGCCCGTACCTGGGGTAAATCGGCCATCGGGTGATCCAGCATCCACTGCCGCAAACTGCAGCCATCAATCCATTCACAGATGTGATACAGAAAGCGGCTGTTGGCCTGCTGCGGATACACTTTCATCAGGTTGGGGTGATCAAGGCGACTGCCGATCCACTGCTCCCGGGCAAAACCATCGAGATACACAGGGTCATCTTCAAAGTTGAGCGATGGCGCTTTAAGGGCATAAAAACGACCATCACGGCGATCGATTACTTTATAAAGATGGCTGCGGGCATTGGCATGTATCACCTGCGCCACCCGGTAATAATCCAGCGTTTGGCCAACAGCTAATACCGGTGGAATGACCCGGGCGCTGACAGCCCGTTGTGTTTCATCCAGCCCGGCAGCGGGCAAGGACTGAATCCGTACCATCACACAGGTCAGGTTGTCATCCGATCCGGCCTGCAAAGCCGCATCCAGCACGTCTCGACAAATATGCTCAATCTGATGCTGGCGCGTATCCGCTCCAACGCTCGCCATGGCTTGTTGCAGCTGCTCATGACTGACAAACCCGTGAACACCATCCGTGGTGAGCAATAATTGATCGCCAACCTGCAGATCACAGGTCAGATAGTCCACTTCCAGACGGGAGTCCATCCCTAACGCCCGGGACAAGGCCGAGCCACCCTGGCTATTGTGTACATGATCACGAGTGAGCGGTTCCAGCACCCCCTCTCGCCAGTGATAAATCCGGCTGTCGCCAACATGAAACAGGTGGGCCGTGCGGGATTTAAGCACCATGCCGCTAAAGGTCGTGACCAAACCATTGTGCCGGGCACTGGCCTGCTGGCCATGATGGAATAGCCAGGCATTCAGCGCCGACAGCACTCGGGCGGCAGCGGTTTTGACATCCCAGCTGTCGGGTGTGCTGTAATAATCCTGCAAAAAATGCGTCACGCTGGTGGCGCTGGCCTGCTGCGCGTTATCACTGCAGCTGACGCCATCAGCAATACAGACTCCGATGCCCTTGTACTTGACGGCTGACAAGGTCGGCTGATAAAGCGCAAACGCATCCTGGTTGAGCACCTTGGTACCAGCGGTGGTGACACCACCAAACTGGATGTCTAATGTGTTGCTACTCATAATGGCTCAGGTCCAGGATCGTTTTGATCAACATCAGTTCACACTGATCATTTCGACAGTGCCATCGTCGTTTACTTCCGCCATATGGCCCTTGGGTTCTTTCATTGCCAACAGAGCAATAAAACCCACCACCGCCGTGCCTGAAATCACCATAAAGAAAGTCGAGTATTCCACCAGCGACAAGATCGTCAGATAGGTAACCGCTCCAACGTTACCATACGCCCCTGTCATACCGGCAATCTGGCCGGTCAAACGACGCTTGATCAGCGGCACCACCGCAAACACAGCCCCTTCCCCCGATTGCACAAAGAAAGAACACACCATGGCTGCCACTACCGCCAACCAGACCGGCCATTCGCTATCCACCATTCCCATCACCAGATAGCCCACCGCCAGACCCGCGGTCAGAATCAACAAGGTCGGTTTACGGCCAAACTTGTCAGATAACCAGCCGCCTCCCGGGCGCGACATCAGATTCATAAAGGCATAGGCAGACGCCACCATACCGGCGATCACCGGCGACAGATCAAAGGTTTCGGCAAAAAACAGCGGCAACATGGACACCACCGCCAGCTCGGAACCAAACGTGGCGAAGTAGAGAATATTCAATACCGCCACCTGCCTGAACTCATACCGATGCATCTCAGGCACGGCTTCGCTAAAGACGGTTTTGTTCACTTTCCAGACGTGTGATACCTCATAGGCGTACAGCAGCACCAAACCGATATAACACATCAGCGCCGTGGTCTCGGACAACATGCTCACTCCGGCAGGCGATAACTTCCAGGCCAGCAGCGCCATGGCGGCATACATCGGCACTTTCATGATCAGCAACAAGAAGAAATCTCCCTGGCTGGTCACTTCCATTGCTCCCATGTGTTTGGGTTTGAAATAGGTCGCGCCCTTGGGGGTATCGGTAATGTTCTGGTAATACACCACGCTGAACAACAGACTGATCAGCCCTGTCAGACCAATCGCATACCGCCAGCCATCATCTCCGCCAAACCACAGCGCAATCACCGGCAAACAAAAGGCCGCGGCGGCAGAACCAAAGTTGCCCCAGCCACCATAAACACCTTCGGCAGTGCCCAGCTCATTCGCCGGAAACCATTCACTGACAATACGAATCCCAATCACAAAACCGGCACCGATAAAGCCCATTAAAAAACGGGCAATGGCGGCTTGTGTAAAGTCCTCAGCCAGGGCAAACATAAAACAGGGGATCGAACACACCGCCAACAAGGCGGAATACACAATACGAGGGCCAAAGCGGTCGGTCAGCATGCCAATAATGACCCGCGCCGGTATGGTCAGCGCGACGTTCAGGATCAACAAGGTTTTGATTTCAGAAGGCTGCAATCCCAGGCTGGCAGCCATGGCCTGCAACATCGGGGCGTGGTTAAACCACACCAGAAAAGTGATAAAAAATGCCATCCAACTGAGGTGGAGGACTTTCATCTTGCCGGTAAACGACAACAGATTAAAACGTTCGGCGCTCATAACATGCTCTCTGATCCATAATACATACAGTAGCTCACGCCCCACGACGGCAAAGATAACCGGCACGGCAATACAACGAATTCAAAAAGACAGGAGAAACAAACAGAGGGAGTTATTGCACCGGAGCGGTAGCAGAACAGGCACCGTGTATAAGTTATCGAGACCTCATACAGACCACGCAACAGCAGTTACTTTCCCAGCGATAACGACAGCCGGTGGCTCTCGATCTCTGATCAGTTTTTTTGAATGCGCCGTTGCGTAAGTGTCAGATCACAACGCTGCGAATCTGACGAATAGCCAATAACAAAGCAGGAAGAATGCCAATGATCATTGCCGATGCATCGGACCCGACAAAAATCAGCCCCCGGTTCCATCGTCTCCACCGTCAATAGGCATGACCTCTGCCTGAGCGTTGACCTTGGCAGCGGTCTTTTTTGTTGCATCAGTGCCCCAATCGCGGCTGTTTATACTTGCCAACACCTTTTTATCGCACCGATTTCAGGCAAAAAACCACAACAAGTTCTATTTGAGTGCGAAATCATTCTTTGCCACATCAGGCTACTGATACCTTTCTTACTGTCATAGCTGATTATTTTGCTGCCCAGAAAGACCACCTCACAACAGATACCCCCATGTTGAGTAGATCGGCAGGCTCCATACCGAGACCGATATCCACCCGCTCTGGCATAAAATCTGCTTTGATTCCACCACGTCGACGCCGCAGGTAACCTCCTGACCGATCAAAGAAGATCACGGCACACAACATCGACACACATATTCCCTATAGCAAAGGCGCTCCCAGGTTGACTGGTGAGCGCCTTTTTTTATGCGAAAAAAATGATATGAACAGCAACAGTCTCGTTATTATTGGTAACGGCATGGCCGCCAACCGGGTTCTGGAAGAACTGGGCACCGACCACCCGTTCGATACCATCCACGTACTCAGTGATGAGCATCTATGCCATTACAATCGCATCATGCTGTCACCCTTGCTGGCCAACGAAACCACCCTGGCAGCGATTACTCCCCACGATGCCAGCTGGTATCAGCAGCGCGGTATTCATGTGCACCTGAATACCGCGGTTGAGCACATCGACACCAAGTTACAGCGCGTTACCACCAGCACTCACAACACCCTGGATTATCAGGCGCTGCTGATTGCCACCGGCTCCCGCTCCGCCATTCCCAGCATGCCAGGAACCGACGGCGACCAGCCCGACAACGTACTCGGCTTTCGTACCATGACGGATGTCGATGCCATGCTGGCAGCACTGCCGACCCTCAAACACGCCACCGTCATTGGAGCCGGTTTGCTCGGTGTTGAAGCCGCAGTTGGGCTCAAGGCCCAGGGCGTAGAGGTAACACTGATGCACCGCAACCCGGTGCTGATGAACCGCCAGCTGGATGCCACCGCCGCCACGATCTTGCAAGAGGAGCTGACCCAACGGGGCATCGATGTACGCACCGGCGTCTCACCACAATCCCTGAGCCTGAACGCCAACCGCGCCACAGCCGTGCACTACCGGCTGCGCAACCAGCCAGACACCGACACCACAACCATCCGACTCGACACCGACCTGGTCGTATTTGCCACCGGTATTTTACCCAACCGGGAACTTGCCGCCGCCGCCGGGATAACCACCCGCCGTGGTATCTGCGTCAACTCGCATATGCAAACCTCAGACAGCCATATTTATGCACTGGGCGAATGTTGTGAATTTGAAGGACAAACCTACGGCCTGGTCGCCCCCATCTGGGAACAGGCCAAAATCGTCGCGGCAGGACTGGCTGCCATCCCCCCTCTGGCATCTCCCTTACCCCGTTACGCCGAACAGCAGCATCTGACCAAACTCAAGGTCTCAGGGGTTGATATTCACAGCATGGGGCAATTTGAAGCCACAGGGCACGATCAGGTTATCCAGCTACAAGACCTGACATCCGGTGTGTATAAAAAACTGGTGATTCAGCAGCAGCGTATTGTCGGCGTGTTGTGCGTCGGCGATGTACTGGATTCCAACTGGTATTTTGACCTGCTTAGCCAGCAGGTTGATATCCGTGCCATCCGCGCCAACCTGATATTGGGCAAAGGATATTGCGATAACAACGCCGCCGGTTTGCAACACAGGGTTGATGCGTAGGGGCTGGCTTCGCTCATAGCCATTACTCGCCGTTGCCGACAGCCATGGCGAGCGTACCGCTTTATATGCGAATCCAGAATCCATGCGCTTTCACACGTCTTGCAGATCTCGACAGGTTGCCCTGCCTCTCTCACTGAAAAAGCCATATCAACGGTACGGATAGCGTTGGCTGACTACGCGGATAGTCGCTACCGGCCCATCCGCTTGTAATGACATGGCAATGACTCAGCAACCGAGAACTAGCCATGACTGAAAAACGCAGCCTGCCTGAATGGCGCGACTACATTGCCGGATGTCTGGATTTTCGTCCTGACGATGGTGTTTTCCGTATCGCCCGCGATATGTTCACTGAGCCGGACCTGTTCGATCTGGAGATGGAACACATTTTCGAGAAAGTCTGGATCTACGCCTGCCACGAAAGTGAAATCGCCAACAGTAACGACTACATCACTCTGCGTGCCGGCCGCCAGCCGCTGATCGTCACCCGCGACAGCAAGGGTGAACTGCACGCCATGGTCAACGCCTGCCAGCATCGTGGTGCAACCCTGACCCGTCTGCAAAAAGGCAACCAGTCGACCTTTACCTGCCCGTTTCACGCCTGGACGTACAAGAATGACGGCCGCCTGATGAAGGTGAAAGCACCGGGCGAATACGCCGAGGATTTCGATAAGTCCTGCCGTGGCCTGAAGAAGGCGCGGATCGAGTCCTACAAGGGATTTGTGTTTGTATCGCTGGATACAGAAGCCACGGATTGCCTGACCGAGTTCCTCGGGGATGCCCGTATCTTCTTCGATATGATGGTGGCGCAATCGCCAACCGGCGACCTGGAAGTACTGCCAGGCAAATCAACCTACACCTTCGACGGTAACTGGAAGCTGCAAAACGAAAACGGCCTCGATGGCTATCACGTCAGCACCGTGCACTACAACTATGTCGCCACCGTCCAGCACCGCAGTGAAGTGGATTCAGCCAACGGCAAGGGCTCCGACACCCTCGACTACAGCAAACTGGGAGCTGGTGACGCCGAAACCGACGACGGCTGGTTCGGCTTCAAAAACGGCCACACCATGTTGTTCAGCGATATGCCCAACCCTGCTGTTCGCCCCGGCTACGATACCGTCATGCCGCGTCTGCTCGAAGAACATGGCCAGCAACAGGCCGAGTGGATGATGCACCGTCTGCGTAACCTGAATATTTACCCAAGCCTGTTCTTTATGGATCAGATCAGCTCACAGTTGCGCATCGTACGCCCGCTGGCCTGGAACAAAACCGAGATCATCAGCCAGTGCCTGGGAGTAAAAGGCGAATCCGCCAAGGATCGCGAAAACCGTATTCGCCAGTTTGAGGATTTCTTCAACGTCTCGGGCATGGGTACTCCGGACGATCTGGTGGAATTTCGCGAAGCCCAGCGTGGCTTTCAGGCCCGTCTGGAACGCTGGAACGACATCAGCCGCGGTTACCAGGACTGGCAGTACGGTCCAACCAAAAATACCGCAGCATTGGACATCCAGCCTGCCATTACCGGCACAGAGTTCACTCATGAAGGCTTGTACGTTAACCAGCACGGCAACTGGCAAAACCTGATGCTGAAAGGCATCGATGCCAACCTGCTGAAATTGCACAACGACACAGGAGAGGGTCAGGAATGAGTACGCTACAACACCAAATCGAACAGTTTCTGTACCTCAATGCCGAGCTGTGTGACCAGCGTGACTGGGAAGGCTATCTGGCCATGTTCACCGAGGACAGCGAATTTCATGTGCCGCAATGGGACTCGGAATACGAAGTGACCACTGATCCGAAAACCGGTCTGTCATTGATGTATTACCCGACCCGTTCCGGCCTCGAAGACCGGATCTTCCGCCTGCAAACCGGTAAATCCGCGGCTTCCGTACCATTACCGCGTACCCAGCACCAGGTCCACAACGTCCGCATCAGCAAGCTGGACAACGACGTTCTGGACGTCAAAGCCAAGTGGCAAACCGTATTTACCCGCATGGGTATGACCGAGCAGTTCTACGGTGACGTGACTTACAGGCTGGTGCCTGCGGCAGGTGGCTGGAAGATCGCCCGCAAGCATGTGGTGGTGTTTAACGACACCATTAACTCGGTGCTGGATTTTTACCATCTCTGACGTCCAGCACTGCCGGAATCTGACACCTTTGAATCCGGGCAGCGGTAAAGCCCGGTATCTGCAAACCTGATAATGGCAAGACGCCGCCCGGTCTGTTACATGCAGACAGTGGCGGCCCTCCAGAGGACCCCACCATGAAACATAATGTCGCCCTCAGTTTTGCCGATGGCAACACCCTGTTCTTCAAGGCCGGACACAATGATCTGCTGATGGACGCCGCCCTGCGCCATGGCGTCACCCTGCCGATCGACTGTCGTGAAGGTGTCTGTGGCACCTGCAAGGGACTGTGTGAATCCGGTCAATATGAAATTGAATACGCCGATGAAGAAGCCCTGACCGGGCAAGAAGCCGAGCAACGCTACGTACTGTCTTGCCAGACGCGTATCCAGTCGGACAGTACCTTCTACTATGACTTTGCCTCCAGCCTGTGCAACCAGACCGATCAGCCAGGCAGTTTGAAACGCACCGCCACGATCACAGGCTTACAGGATGCATCCGCGGATTCCACTCTGCTAGCGCTGACATTGGCAGCCGACCAGACAACACTGAACTTCCTGCCCGGTCAATATGCCAACCTGCATATTCCCGGCACCGAACTGACCCGCGCCTATTCATTTGCCATCGGGCCTCAAGTCTCCGGAGAGCTGCAGCAGCTGACCTTTCTGATCCGTAAATTACCCAACGGCCAAATGGGTAAATACCTGCATCAGGCCCGTGTAGGCGACACCCTGGAGCTGGAAGGACCATTCGGCACCTTCTATCTGCGTGAACCGGACAAGCCCATGTATTTTATTGCTGGCGGCACCGGCTTGTCGGCGTTTCTGGCCATGCTGGATGTCCTGAAAGAGCAGCCAGAATCCGTCAGTTATCCGATTCGCCTGTACTACGGTGTTAATCGCCTTGAAGATCTGTGCGAACAACACCGACTGGACGCCTACCGCACGCAACTGCCGGACTTTGACTGGACGCCTGTCGTCTCAAACCCCGCTAGCAACTGGCAGGGCTCTACGGGCTACATTCAGGAGCATTTGCCACTTGCAACGTTGCGTGACGCACCCTTCGATATGTATCTGTGCGGCCCACCGCCAATGATTGATGCTGTGACCCACTGGTGTGCCGACCATCACCTGGATAACGGCAAGCTGTATTCAGAGAAATTTACCGCGCCAGTCAGCTAGAGTTCGTTAGCTGACCGGCTCGCTCGTTTTCCTTCCTCGTTGCCTGATCGATTTGCGGACCTTGTGTCCGCTTTTTTATGTCCGCCAGACAGTGCGCCTGTTGCTGCATTCCAATCCGTTCCCCTCCTGCAGAGCATCGCTGACAATTCTCTGTTGCAGACAATCCCAACAATACCAAGCTTCTGTTTTTATTGCGTTTTACGGATGTGCCTCGCCTTTTCCGGCTAGTGGGAGACGCCGTATCTTTACAGAATGATTGCAACACAACCACATCACTCAGGAGTGTTGCAATGACAGGAACCACGATTGAAATCACCAGTCCAGACGGCCAGTTCAGCGGTTATCTGGCTAGCTCCATCGATGGCAAAGGACCAGGTCTGGTGTTGTGCCAGGAGATTTTTGGCGTCAACGCCGACATGAAAGCCGCCGCCGATCATCTGGCGGAAGAAGGCTATACCGTACTGGTCCCGGATCTGTTCTGGCGTCAGCAAGCTGGTCTGGAACTGACCGAAGCTGATTTTGAAAAAGCCCTGTCGCTCTATCAGGCGTTCGATGAAAACAAGGGGGTGGACGATATCCAATCGGCTCTGACCACCCTGGCACAACGCCCGGAATGCGAAGGCGATCTGGGTGTATTGGGCTATTGTCTCGGCGGCAAGCTGGCTTATCTGGCTGGTTGTCGCCTGCCCGAAGTTACCTGCGCCGTTAGCTACTACGGTGTTGGTATCGAGCAGTCTCTGGCAGATCTGGAAGGTCTGAGCGGCAAGCTGGTGCTGCATATGGCTGATAACGATCAATTCTGTCCAGCGGAAGCCCGTGAACAGATTCTGGCCGCGGTGGCGGACAACAAACAGATCCACGCCTTTGTCTACCCTGATACCGAACACGCTTTTGGCCGTGTCGGCTCCAGCCATTACAACAAAAGCGCTGCCCTGCTTGCCCATGAGCGTTCCATCAAGTATCTGCGCAGCACACTGGGGCCAGACTACGATCTCGAAGCCCTGTGGGAAGAACACATTCGCCACGAATTCGATACCCGTGACGTACCGGCGACCATGGCAACCATGGTGGCCGAACCTTATGTAAACCATATCCCCACCATGACCGGCGGCGTCGGCAGCAGCCAGCTGGCGCGTTTTTATCAATATCACTTTGTCCATGGCAACCCGCAGGACATGGCGATGATTCCCATCTCTCGCACCGTCGGCGCGTCCCAGGTGGTAGACGAGTTTGTCATGACCTTCACCCACGACTCTGAAATCGACTGGCTGGTCCCTGGCATCAAACCGACTGGACGCCAGGTCGAAATCCCGATGCTGGGTGTCGTCAAGTTCCGTGGTCCCAAGCTCTATCACGAACACATCTACTGGGACCAGGCCAGCGTACTGGTGCAGCTGGGCTTGCTAAATCCCGACGGCCTGCCGACGGCCGGGGCCGCCACCGCTCATAAACTGCTTGATGAATCCTTGCCTTCCAACACGCTGATGCCTTCCTGGGCCAGCAGTGCAAACAAAACCGTCGACTGAGGAAAACCCATGATCAATCTGAGCGATAAAACCGCCGTGGTCTGTGGCGGCTCCACCCTGATCGGCATGTCCGTTGTCAACGTGCTGCTGCAACAGGGCGCCCGGGTCTTTGTGCTGGATATCGATGACAGTGCCGAAGCTGAACTGGCCTCACTGGGAGCCACGTTCATGCCGCTGGATGTGACCGATGACGAGGCCATCAAGACTGCAGTCAGCCGTATTGGCGAGCAAGCCAGCGCGATCAGCCTGCTGATCAATATGGCCTGCAGCTACGACGACGATGGCTTTGCTTCCAGCCGTCAGCAATGGCTACGGGCACTGGACATCAATCTGATCAGCATGGCCATGGTCACCAAAGCGTTCCATGAACAATTGCAAGCCACCCGTGGTGCGGTGGTGAACTTCACCTCGATTTCCGCCGGGTGTGCCCAGACCGGCCGCTGGCTGTATCCGGTATCCAAGGCCGCTATCAAGCACCTGACCAAAGAGATGGCGATGGATCTGGCAGCCGATGGCATTCGTGTGAACTCGGTTTCACCGGGCTGGACCTGGTCCCGTGTTATCGACGAAGTCAGTGGCGGAGATCGCGCCAAAGCCGATGCCGTTGCTGCCGATTACCACCTGCTGGGTCGTCTGGGAGATCCGACCGAGGTTGCCAACGTCGTGGCCTTTCTCTGTTCCGACGAGGCCAGCTTTGTCACCGGTGCCGACTACGCCGCCGACGGTGGTTATGCGGTGATGGGCCCGGAACAGAACAAACCGGCAATTCCACGCCTGGCGGGCTAATCCAGCCGGCCAATGATTTTTTAAACAGCCACACAACACCGAAAACAAAAAAAGTAATCACTTAACAAAACAAGGGTACTTATTATGCGCCGTATCGCTATCGTTGGAGCCGGTCAGTCCGGCCTGCAACTGGGAATGGGATTGCTGCAACAGGGCTATCAAGTCACCATGATCACCAACCGCACTGGTGACGACATCAGCAATGGCCGGGTCTCATCGAGCCAGTGCATGTTCGATGCTGCGATGAAAACCGAGCGGGATCTGGGCATCGATTTCTGGCAAGACAGCTGTCCACAAGTGGAAGGCATCGGCATCAATGTGATGAACCCGGAAGCGCCCGGCACCAGCCTGTTCAACTGGGCTGCCCGTCTCGACGCCACTGCCCAGTCTGTCGACCAGCGGGTGAAAATGCCGGTCTGGATGGACAAATTCATCGAGATGGGCGGCGAGCTGATTTTTGAAGATGTTGGTATCGACGCTCTCGAACGGCTGGCCAACGAACACGAACTGGTACTGCTGGCTGCCGGTAAAGGCGACATCGTGCGCTGCTTCGAACGCGATGATATAAAATCCGCCTTCGACACCCCCCAGCGTGCACTGGCACTGACTTACGTGCACGGCATGACCCCCAGCGAAGACTTCTCTCGCGTCGCCTTTAACCTGATTCCTGGCGTAGGTGAGTACTTCGTGTTCCCGGCGCTGACCACCACTGGCCCTTGCCACATCATGGTGTTTGAAGGTATTCCCGGTGGTGCCATGGATACCTGGCAAGATTGCAAAAGCGCCAACGATCACCTGCAAATGAGCAAGGACATCGTCTCCCGTTACGCCCCCTGGGAAGCGGAACGCTGCGGCAACATTACCCTCACTGACGACGGCGGCTATCTGGCCGGACGCTTCGCCCCAACCATTCGTCATCCCATAATGACCCTGCCGTCTGGCAAGCACGTCTTCGGCATGGCCGATGCCATTGTGGTCAACGACCCGATCACCGGTCAGGGCTCCAACAACGCCGCCAAGTGCACCGCGGTCTACCTGCAGTCTATTCTCAGCCGTGGAGAAGACCTGTCCTTCGACACCGAATGGATGCAATCGACCTTTAACAGCTACTGGGATTACGCCCGTCATGTGGTCGCCTGGACCAACAGCATGCTGACGCCACCGCCACCACATATCCTGCAACTGCTGGCGACGGCAACAGAACGCCCGGACATCGCCAGCCGAATCACCAACGGCTTTGATGATCCCCGCACCTTTTCTCCTTGGTGGTTCGATGCAGATGCCTGCAGCAAGCTGATGAAAAAAGCGGAAACCTGCTAAGGAGTCATTATGGAAACCCTGATAAAAACCGGGCTGCTCAGCGCCAGCGATGCCGACAGCCGTACCTTGCGTACCCTGTTTGGCCAGTTCGCCACCGGCGTGACCATCATCACGACGATGGCCGCCGACGATACCCCTGTCGGCCTGACGGCCAACTCCTTTTCGTCGGTGTCACTCGATCCGGCACTGGTGCTGTGGAGTCTCGACAAGCGCTCCCCCAACCTCGAACTGTTCCGTCATATCGAGCACTTCGCCATCAACATTCTGGGTGCCGATCAAGAGGATCTGTCAAACCGCTTTGCGCGGCCATCGGACGACAAGTTCGAGGACGTGGACTATTACCGCTGTGACAACGGCACCGCCGTACTCGACGGCGCTCTGGCCACTCTGGTGTGCCGTAACGAACGCCAGATCGATGCCGGAGATCACCTGATTTTCATCGGAGAAATCCACCACTACTCACTGGCAGGCGGTCAACCGCTGCTGTTCCACGGTGGCCAGTATCAGTCTCTGGCCCAAACCTGTAGCGCCTGACTTTTGCGGAGATAAACCATGAAGTATTCGACTCTATTGACTCGACCGGTGTCAGCACCGGGGCTGACCAAAACACTGCCACTGGCCATGGCTCTGGCGCTGACGGCCAGCCCGGCAGCACAGGCTTACGACCTGCCTGTTGTAAACCTGGGGTTGACCAGCTTTCTCGACGGTGGCGTACCGGCTGGGCCAGGGGTTTACCTGCAGGCCTATTACCAGAACTATTCCAGCACACGCCTGAATGATCAGGATGGCGAAGCTCTGGAACTCCCCAAAACCGATCTGGACTATCAAGTGTTAGTGGCCCAGATGACCTGGCTGTCGAACTATCGGCTGGGTAATGCCAGCCTCGGCATTAATACACTGGCGCCTTTCGTTACCTCCATGGAAGTGGATGACGGCATCAACAATATGGCGCTGACCGCACAATCCGGTACCGGTGACTGGCTGGTAGGGCCATTCATCCAGTTCGATCCGGTCATGGGCGATAATGGGCCAAAATTTGTCCAGCGTATTGAGCTCCAGTTCAATCTGCCCACCGGCGACAACGACACAGACACCAGCATCAATCCAGGTAACAACGCCCTGTCCTTTAATCCGTATTGGGCAGGTACCTACTGGTTCAGCCCTCAATGGACGGCATCAACCCGCCTGCATTACCTTTACAACGCCAAAAACACCGATCCATCCAGTGACTTTGGTGATGTCGAAAGCATGCAGGCGGGTCAGGCCTTCCATGCCAATGTGGCGGTCAGTCGCGACATGGGCAAGGGTTGGCGTCTGGGTCTGAATGGCTATTTTCTGGAACAAATCACCGACACCAAAGTGGATGGCAAAACCGTGGCTGACCGTAAGGAATCCGTCTACGCCGTCGGTCCGGGGGTGATGTACAGCTTCTCTGCCGACAACCACATCGTCGCCAATGGCTACCGTGAGTTTGAGGTACAGAATCGTCCGCAAGGCAGTCGTATGCAGGTGCGCTGGATTCATCACTTCTGATTCCCGGTTCCAGCAACAGTTGGCCAGCTGCCATGGCAGCTGACCAACCGCTCTTTCCCTGCTCATGCTCCAGCGAGGTCATCATGCATAACAGTCAGCTTACCGACATCCAGACCAGTAGCCACAGCCGCTCACAAGCACATCTGTGGATGGAAAAGATCTGCGGCCCACATGCGCTCGATACCCGCATCGGTACCGAATCCCTCGACTTTCATTACCACGCTCGCCGGCTGCCCGGACTGGCACTGATGTTCGGTGATATTTCCTATGGTACGGGAGTCAGTATTGGTGTGGATGGCCGTAACGGCTTGCAGGCCTACAGTATCAGTCTGCCCATCGAAGGAGAGCAGTTGCTCAAAACACCCGGATGCCAAGCCCGGTCCGATCGCCGGCACGGGCTGATCCTGTCGCCGAATGCGTTTCAGCAACTCGATATGGAATCTTCCTGCATCAAGCAACAGCTGGTTATCCCGGCCTCTGCCATGCGTACGGTGGCGGAATCCTTGATCAATGAACCGCTCGAACAGCCGTTGCTGTTCGAGCCGTCACTGAACATGACCAACCCGGCGCTGGAAGCCTGGTGGCAAATGGTGCAACAACTGATGGGCGACCATACCAGTATGCAGGCGCTCTACAGTCATCACCTGCTCAGTCGCGATCTGGAAACCAGTCTGATCAAGGGGCTACTCCTATCCCAGCCCAACAGCCTCAGTTCACGCCTGTCTGCAAGCCATACCGAACGCTCATCGCTGCCCGGCTACCTGCAACGCGCCTGCCGCCTGATTCAACAGCATCTGGACGAAGACATCAGCATCGATGCCATGGTCGCCGCCGCCCGTGTCAGCCGCTTTACCCTGTTTGCTGCCTTCAGGGAGCACCTCCACAGCACCCCAATGAACTGGCAGCGCAGCCAGCGCCTTGACCGGGTAAGGGAACGACTACTCGCTGGTACAGGCCAACACAGTGTGTCAGCGGTGGCGCTGGATTGCGGATTTACCCATCTGGGACGATTTGCCAGCCAGTACCGGGAACGCTTCGGAGAACGCCCTTCCGACACATTGGCCAGAGCGCGCTCCATGCGGCCGGGCTAATCAACCATACGCAAACAAGAACATAACAAACCGGCAGGGAGTGCCAGCATCAACTAGCGGCGAAACCTCAACGTTTCAGATGGCAACTCATTAAAGCGTTGTCGATAATCCTTTGAAAAACGCCCCAGATGGCTGAACCCCCAACGAAATGCCACGTCGGTAATCGAAGTCATCCCTTGGGAATGCTTCAACGCCGCATTCACCTGCTCCAGCCGTAAATCCCTCAGCAGCGCCATCGGCGTTGTATCCCGATACTTGCGGAAACCAGCCTGTAATGAACGCACACTCACACCGACCTGTTCCGCCAACATCTCGACCGACAACGGCTGATCCATATTGGCGCGGATAAACTCCTCCGCCTGCTTGATGAAATATGGCGCCACCTGGGGCGTGCTCTGGGCGTGTAACTGATCAAACACATCACTCTCAATGCCGTACAGCAAGGCATTCAGCAAGGTGGATTCAAACTGCCGCATCACCAGCGGCTGATGGATCGGATGACTGCTTTCCAGCAAACCTCCCACCAGCATCATCAGCAACTGCATGACATATGCCCCACCTGGCGTATCAAAATCCAGCTGCGGCGAAAACACCGGCGAACGCTGACCCCAGCGATCCAGATGCTGACGGCAATGATGCTCGAAATCCTCCCTGTCGATACGAATCACCAACTGCGGAGAACTCCCTTGCCACATCATCGACAGAGGCTGCTCGGGTGATATCAGTGAAGCCATCTCCGGTGAGGAAATAAAACGCTGGTTACTGCACTGGATTTCGGCGTAACCCTTCATCGGAATCTGGATCAGATAAAAATTATCCAGCCGACCCGGATCAATCTGCACACTGTGGTTGTACTCCAGCCGGTGCAGCGTCAGCTTGCCCAGCACCATCCGATGCATGGTGGCTCCGACCACATCCTGACCAGCACGCGCTGTCAGCTCATGCGGCTTGAATACCTTACCGACCTCATCACATACAGCTCCGGTGTTGTTTAGCAGAAAGAGCTGGTTACGATGGGAAAACAACGATGTTTTCTCGATGGCCCCAGTGTTACTGATCTGTGCCTGAAACATGCGCGCCTCTGAGTAATTCTGTATCAGTCTGGTGCAAGGGTTTTTCACGGATTTTGCGCTATCCGGATATCCACTGCGCTAACGGGATAAATGCCCTGCTGACAGCAGCTTACTATCAGGCCACAACAGGAATCATTTTCCATTTCAATGGTTTAAAGCAAATGCCAGACCAGTTGCAGCCATTCCATACCGAGGAATCACCATGACCACTGCTATCATTCTGATCAAATGCACCAGCATGAAAATCGAGGCTATCAGCCAGGCGCTGCTCGAACTCACGCCAATACAACAAGTGTACTCCGTTGCCGGAAGCTACGACCTTGTCGCTATCGCTGAAGCTGGCAGCAACGAACAGATCGCTCAACTTGTCACCGCTAACATCCATAAGCTCCATGGCATACAGGACACCGACACCATGTTCGCCTTCGCGTCACATTCCCAGAAAGACATGGAATCCATGTTTGATATGGGAAACGACTGATTCGTGGGATGAATCATTACGGATTGGAATAATTACGGACAGCCACAGAAGGCATCCCCACGCCGTCAATTTCAGACTCAGGGCAATGGCCAATGGATGGGCGGAGAGAAAACAAAAAGCCCTGTATTTCAATGCTATTCACAAGAAATACAGGGCTTTCTGAGGTTTGCTATTCGATGTTCTGAATCTAGACTCTGAGCAACGCTTTTACCAACCGTTCCGACAGCTGGTCTTCGGTGAACTGTGGCTCATTGGGTGGATAAAGGGAATCTTCTACCAGCTCAAACCCGTTATCACGAGCCAGTGCAAACAGCTCTTTCATTTTCAGGCACGCTTTTAACTGCGCACCCAGCTCTGCATCTTCACGCGCTTTTTCCGCAAAGGCCTTGATCACAGCAACAGACATTGATTTTCTTCCTATTTAATTTGATTGACTGACAATCCCTAATCGCAAATATCGAACCAGCTCGCGTACCAGTCTGACAAACAATATAAATATCTTTAAAAATCAAAAACTTAACAATAGAAATAAAATCAAGGACAGGGCCTTGCCTGTGACGACCCGTACCTTAGCCACCATCGTTTGTGGCTTTTACGACAGCGTTACGACAAAAGCCCCACATGGCCCACAAGCTCAGAACTTCAGTACCACACCGGCAGAAACGGCCTGAGGCGTATTACCTGCCGTTGTTTTCAGCTCATCGTTCATGCCGCCGTCAACACCTTGGTAGCTGGCATTGGCATCGTTCGCTGTCCGGGTATAAAGCGCATAGGTTTTCAGTACCTTGGACCAGGAGCGTTCAACAGCCAACGACGTCATTGTTGCACCGCTCGCACTGTATCCTTTGGCGCTTTCGGCGACCAACACACTGCCGATCCATTTGAAATCACCGTCTTGTAATGCCAGTTGACCACCCCAGGCCTTGCGATTCAGATCATCGGATTGCCTGAGATTTTCAGCCAGTAGCAGAGCTGTCCAGTGACCATCCTGATAACGGGAGGCCACACGGGTAACATGCAGATTGGCGCTGGTGCCATTTTTCCAGTAATCATGCGCGACCGCGGTAACAAAATTGCCCTGCTTCCAGGTGGCGCCAAGTGCTGCAAAACCCGCATCGTTATCGTCTACGGTGCCTTTGCTGGAGGTTGCTTCGGTGGAATACTGTGCCGATATAGCCAGCTGATGACCGCTCTGTTCCAGGTAATAAGTCGCCAGTAACATATTGGCAACCCGCTTGTCGGCCTTGTTGCCCGATGTTGCACCAGCGCCCATGATGGCACGACGGTCAGCTGCAGTATCTCCCAGCATTGCCATCGCGGAGACCGACTTGGCCAGCGTATCGTGATAACCGGCTTTGATTTCCCAGCGAGTGTATCCTTCTTGCTGCTCTTTTAACCCCAGGTAAGAGTTGCGAGTGACGAAGGTGTCGCCGTCGTAACCATCCAGGTTGATTGTTTGTTCCAGCTGGTAAAACGCCACCAGATTATCCACACCCGTGGCTATCTCGCCCTTGAAACCAAGGCGCGATGAATTGGAAGACAGGCTGACATCACCATCCGACAGGCCGCTGTCGTTGTCGACCTCATCGGCCTCAACACCGGAGTCCATATAATTCAGTGCCATATGAATCTTGCCGTACACCTCTAGGGTGCTGTCAGACAGATCAATGGAATGCACATGGTTGGACATAACAAAAAAACAGGCCGCTATCGTTGTGACCTTGGAAAACAATTTCATAAAAAGAAGGTTCCAGATTGACTCAAATAGCCGTAATGGATTGGGTTATGCAGAGAAACCGGGCCTCAGCCTGTCCAGAATATTCCGTACTGGTATGACAGTTCACGGCCATACGGTCCGGCCCTTTAGCCATGACGGTGTATTTCTCAGGGCGGCATTGTCATCCAAATGACATCAATATGAAATATTACTGAAACCAAATTGTCATAAAAATTCCGGTTGGCAGGTCATTAACCAATCACCTGTCCATACTGGCAATCAATCATGACGGTCTGAGTAAGCAAGGGGCGGAGCAAAAAACACCCTGGGTTATTTCACCCGTGACTGGCCAGTCCGTTGCGGGCTGGCCTGTGTGTCTCTGCGTCCATACGATGGAAGGAGTCTGGAAGGGTCAGAAAATCGGCTGGGCGGCGTTATCGGGTCACCCCCAGAGCAGCCAGCAGTTCCTGATCGGAGAAGATATGTGCCCAGATTTTATCGAGGGCTTCGTTGACCCATTCTTCGTTATAACTGGCAACCGGTGAGGCCACCACAGAACGGCTCTCGCTCAACTGATACGGCTTGCTGAAATGACTAGGGCCATCCAGCACGCTGACGGTCAATTTCAGTTCAAAGGCGCATTTCGATACCACCACGCCTTCATTACAGGAATATTCAAAGGTGTTGATATCCAATTGTAATTTCAGCGGCTCCACCGTACTGTTGCCACCAAAACCCAACTCGGCCAGGGTGTTTTTCAGTCGTTTGGTCAGGGTGGTATACAGTGGCACCTCGGCAACCAGAGGCGAGTTTTCCGGCAGTCGACCACCACGGTATCCAATCAGGTCATCATCCACACCCCGATCATCCAGCACCCGCACCAGCGCATTACGTTCGCTACTGAGTTGGCCTGTGCCAACATCGGCTTGCTCGTTCAGTTCGATCACTTGGGGCGACAGAACACAGCCTGTCAATCCTGCCAGCAATGCAGCAACACCTACGACTCTTGTCAATCCAAACATGTTATTTCTCCGGCAGGTCGGCTTCGCGACGGTTAAAAATCCAGGTATTGCCCTGAGAGTCTTGCGTACTATAACGGTATCCGGCCAGATCAAACGCTTTCAGTTCCTCGGCCTTGTCGATGCGCTGGTCAATCAGGTAGCGCGCCATTAATCCGCGCGCTTTTTTGGCGTAAAAACTGATGATTTTAAACTGGCCATTTTTTTCATCCTTAAACACCGGGGTAATCAACTCGGCATTGAGTTGCTTGCTCTGCACCGACTTGAAATATTCATTGGATGCCAGGTTCACCACGGTCTGGCTGTTATGTTCGACCAGCTCTTGATTAAGGGCAGCGGTGATTCGGTTACCCCAGAATTCGTAGAGGTTCTTGCCGCGGCCATTGTTCAGCCGGGTGCCCATTTCAAGCCGATAAGGGGCCATCAGATCGAGTGGTTTCAGCAAGCCGTACAAACCACTCAGCATACGTAAATGCTGCTGGGCAAAATCGAGATCATCCGGCGACAGCGTCTCGGCGGCCAGCCCGGTATAGACGTCACCCTTAAACGCCAGCAGGGCCTGTTTGGCATTGGCACTGGTCAGCGGTAACGTCCAGTTGGAATAGCGTTCTACATTCAGCTCTGCCAGCTTGCTGCTCAACCCCATCAAACCGCTGATCTCATCGGCAGAATACATCCGCAAGACATCGATCAACTCGGCCGAATCTTCCAGAAAACCCGGCTGGCTGCTGCGGGAAGTAGTGGCCGGTGTTTCATAATCGAGCGTTTTGGCAGGTGATAATAACGTCAGCATGGTGCAGGGATATCCATCCAAGTAAGCAGAATATTCGATAATACCGGCGCTGTCGTTGCAACCCAAGTATTGCTCAAGAAGGTGGCAACTATTGATTCATATTAGCCCCGACTGTTCACTTTTCCACCTTATGCTACAATCCGCCGCTTTCCTGAACATCGGCCACGCCAGACACTGTTGTCCAAGCCGTTATCCACCCCTCCCAATCCGTTTGTCCCGGTTGTTTTATCGGGCCATGCTGATGGTTGTGATAACGATGCTGATACCGGCAGCGCCTGGCAGACGTTAACCGGAACCAATGCACACTCGCAGCGGCTCCACACGGCAAGAAAGCAAGAGGGTTTACCCAATGACAGTACAGGTTGGCATTATCATGGGCTCCAAGAGCGATTGGCCCACCATGCAACACGCCGCCGAGATGCTCGATTCTCTGGGCGTTGCCTACGAAGTAAAAGTCGTCTCTGCGCACCGGACCCCGGATTTGCTGTTCGACTACGCCAAAACCGCCCAGCCACGGGGCCTCAAGGTGCTGATTGCCGGTGCCGGCGGGGCCGCGCATCTGCCTGGTATGGCAGCTTCCCAAACCTCGCTGCCCGTCCTCGGCGTACCAGTGAAATCGCGGGCGCTGAATGGCCTCGATTCCCTGCTGTCGATTGTGCAAATGCCCGGCGGAGTGGCCGTTGGCACCTTGGCCATTGGTGATGCCGGCGCTAAGAATGCCGGCCTGCTGGCCGCCCAGATTCTGGCCACCAGCGATGCCGACCTGCTCAAGCGGGTAGATGACTTCCGGGCCAAACAAACAGATACGATTCTCGCCGAGCCAGACCCACGAGACGCATTCTGACCGAACCGGTACACTCTCGGGTGCTCCGGTTGTAGATTGTGTAAAAGCGGCCGCTCAATGGCCGTTTTTGCTATTTGAAAGCAGGCTATATTCGCCAGATCAAGGTAGTAAAACTTATGAACATCGGCATTCTTGGCAACGGCCAGTTAGGCCAGATGCTGGCCGCCAGCATCACCGACCTGACCGATATCCAGGTCAGTCTCTACGACTTGCGCGCCCACTCCGACGAGTCACTACAGGCATTTATTGCCTCCGTTGATATTCTCTCTTACGAGACCGAGAACATCCCCGCTGCCATCGTCAGCCAGCTCGCCAGCTGCGCCGACAAGCTGTTCCCCAGCCTGGAAGCATTAACCATCTTTCAGAATCGTTTGCTGGAAAAGAACGCCTTGCGGGCTGCCGGGATCGCCACGGCAGAATTTGCCGCAGTGAACTCCCTCGATGACCTGCAAGCCGCCATCGTCACACTCGGCTTGCCCATCGTATTAAAAACCACCACCGAAGGTTACGACGGCAAAGGCCAGTATGTGCTCCGCAGCGCCGCGGATGCCAAACCGGCCTGGGCGGCCATTGGCAACCGCGAACTGATCGCCGAAGCCTTTGTGCCTTTCTCCCGAGAAACCTCGGTGATCGCCAGCCGCGACCGGGATGGCAATATGGTGATCTGGCCAATGACGGAAAACGTCCATCACGAAGGTATCTTGCGCTATTCGCTCTACCCCGCGGCTGGCCTCAGTGAAGCCAAGGCGGAGCAGGCTCGCCACTATATTCGCCAGCTGGCCGATAGTCTGGACTATGTTGGTACCCTGACGCTGGAGCTGTTTGAAACCGACACCGGTCTGGTCGCCAACGAAGTGGCTCCCCGGGTCCATAACTCCGGTCACTGGTCAATTGAAGGGGCCGACACCAGCCAGTTCCGTAACCACATGCTGGCATTGGCAGGCAAACCACTGGGAAGCACCCAATCCCGTTACCCTGCCGTTGCCATGCTTAACGTGATCAGTGACGAGACCCCGACCGCCGCCGCCAGCGGAATGGCACATGTTTTTGTTCACTCCTATGGCAAAGAAGCCCGCCCGGCTCGTAAACTCGGACACGTCACCGTCGTTGCCAACAGTACCCATGAGCGCGACACCACCATCACCCAACTGGCCGGGTTGCTCCCCGCCGGTGTATGGCAGCAATAACAGGGAGTTTGTCATGGCCAAGTCACTGCAAGAACAAATGCTGGAAATGGGTCTGGTTAACCAGAAAAAAGCCAAGAAAAACGCCAAGGAACTGAAAAAATCAGCGCACTTGAAACGTACCGGCAGCGAGGATGCCCCAGAAGATACCCAGGCTGCTGCCGAAGCCGCACGCAAGGCCAAAGCCGCCCACGACCGCGAATTGAATCGCCAGAAAGAAGCGGAGGCGCAGCAAAAAGCCATTGCCGCCCAGATTCGCCAATTGATCCAGACCAATACGGTCGAGTGTGATGGCGACATCAAATACAACTTTTTGCATGATAAAAAAGTCAAACAGATGTACGTCAACCAGGCGGTCTGGGATCGTCTCAGTCGTGGCCAGCTGGCCATTATCCTGTTTGAAAAAACCCGCCAGGGGCCAACGTATCGGGTGATTCCCCTGCAGGTGGCTGAGAAAATCCGCCAGCGAGCTCCTGACCACTACATGCTGATTGCCGAATCCCAGGGCGATGACATGGATGAAGACGATCCATACGCCGCCTACCAGATTCCTGACGATCTGATGTGGTAACTGCCCGATACACGCCCGATAGCAATAGCCGGTGGTCACCCTGGCCACCGGTTTGCAAACTGCCGGTGACCAACACTGCCGGTTTTTGAAACACTGTCCAGGAATCTGCCGATGTACGTCACCACTACACCGAATATCGAAGGTAAACGCATCACCGCCTATCGCGGCATTGTCGCCGGTGAAACCGTGCTCGGAGCCAATCTGTTCAAGGACCTGTTTGCCAGTGTTCGCGACATTGTGGGTGGCCGCTCTGCGACCTACGAGAAAGAATTGCAAAAAGCCCGCGATATCGCACTGCAAGAACTGCAACAACGCGCGGCCGAACTGGGAGCCAATGCCGTTGTCGGCATTGATATCGATTACGAAGTCATGGGTAAAACCAGTGGCATGATGATGGTGTCCGCCAGTGGCACCGCAGTCATCGTGGAGTAGCCGGAGCCTGGATCAACCTCGGTCAAAGCCAATCCCCCCAGCAACAACTTGATCGCCACTACCAGCGTTACCAGCTCATACAAACGCTTGATGGTGCGATTACCGGCCTTGATCGACGAGTTCGCCCCGAGATAACCACCAATCACTGATCCCAGTAACAGCGTGGGAATCCAGCTCCACTGTACCTCTGCCACCGATCCCATGGTCAGCGCTCCGGCACCGTTCCACCCCAGCCCGACAGCAACCAGTGTATGGGCCACCGCCAGCTTGTATTCCAGCCCGAACCAATACACCAGCCACAGCGTCACAAACAGGCCACTGCCTGCCGACAAGGCGCCGTTCATAATGCCAATCACCAATAACCCTGCTGCTCCCAGCACCATACCGGGCATATTGCGATGCCGGGATGCCGCTGCCAGGCCCAGTTGTGGCTTGAACATCGAATAGATCGACAGCGCCAGCATCAGTACCCCCAGGGCAATTTCCGCCGGGCGATCGGCAATCCCGAGAATAAACAGCGCACCGCCCACCACCCCTGGCACTCCGGCCAGTACAATCAACGCCAGCAGCCAGGGCTGCAAATGGCCTTCCCTGAGATGCCGCCCTGTTGCGCCCACTCCCAAAGCCACCGTCGCCACCTTGTGTGTTGCCAGCGCCAACGGAAACGGCAGGCCGAGAAAAATCAGCATCGGCAGCTGAATCAGGCCAGCACCACCGCCAGCCAGCGCCGAAAACCAATTGGCGACAATCGCCAGTACCAGCAAAATAACGTATTCAATATAATCCATGGGTTATACACTGTCAGAGAGTAATGCAGCAGCCCATCGGCCGCTGCCTTGAACAGACCAGAGGAATGTTATGACCTACGCGCTTTACTACTACGATATGTGCCCGTTTTGCCAAATGGTGCTCCGCACGCTGCCAGGCTTGAAGGTCGATGTTGAGAAACGCAATGTGCAGAAAAATCCAGCCTTCCGGAAACAGCAGCAACAAGCCACTGGCCGCACTACCGTGCCTTGTCTGCTGATTACCGATGACCAGGGCAAGGAAGAGTGGATGTTTGAATCTGCCGATATTATTCGTTATCTGAAGTCGCTTTAAGCTGCTCCAGCACCACAGGGTCTGCCAGCATCCGGGTGACGGTATCCACCACCGCCTGGGTGTGCGGGTCCACTTCCAGGTTCACCGCATCCCCAACAGCTGCCTTGCCAAAGGTGGTGACATCCCGGGTTTCAGGGATCAGGTGCACCGAGAAACGATCCGCCTCGACCTCTGCAATCGTCAGGCTGCAACCATTAAGTGCCACATATCCCTTGTCGAGCAGGTAAGGTAGCAGCGTTGCCGGGCGTTCAAACCAGAGCACCAGGTTATTGGCCGATTCGATACGTTGCAGAATACGCACCTGGGCCATGACATGGCCGGACAGCAGATGGCCGCCAATCTCATCACCAATACGGGCCGCACGCTCAATATTCACCTCGTCACCCACCGAGAGGGCCCCCAGGTTCGTCACAGCTAACGTCTGTCCAATCGCATCAAAGCTGACAGCCGCTCCTTCGATCGACCGCACCGTCAGGCAGGTGCCATTCAAAGCCACTGATGCACCGGTTTGCAACCCTTGCTGCAGCGCCTCAGGAAACATCAGCGTCAGGGTAGCAAAGTCTTGTTTGCTTTCAATCTGGCTCACCGCCAGCCGGGTTTGAACGATTCCAGTAAACACAGTTTTCTCCTCATCTATTCTTGCCAGCATTATGCACTATACCGCGCCAAGGCAGTGACAGCGGCCTGCGGCTCCTGCTTGAGACAGGTCATTCCAGTGACCATATCTGATTAAAATGCCAACCTCTTACAGCTGTCAGATAGCAACAGGGTGATATAATAATATCCTTGTCATGCGCTTGTGACAGGGTCTGCCACTCGCTACCTAGCGTGATGGGGACATCTATTTAATCCTGCACCGCACTGGACGGCGGCAACCCGCTCCCTTCGAAGGCTGCCGGATTAAATAGATCTCCCCTGATGCCTGCACAGAGGAAAATGTCATTATGAAAGGACAAAGGACAGGGTTGATATTGTCCGGCGGGGGAGCTCGTGCGGCGTATCAAGTGGGGGTTCTCAAAGCCATACACGAAATCCTGCCACGGGGTCACTACAATCCGTTTGATATTATTTCCGGCACCTCCGCTGGTGCGATTAATGGCATTGCCCTGGCCAGCTATGCAGAAGATTACCGTCGTGGTATCCGTCACCTGGAACGTATCTGGCGGCATTTTTCCTGCGACCAGATTTATCGCACCGATTTCCGGGGCATGTCTCACTCACTGGCACGCATGGGCCGCAGCCTGATCATTGGCCGGGGTTATAAAAACGATCCGGTATCGTTACTCGACAACACCCCCTTGCGCCAGCTGCTGAGCGAAGTCGTCAACTTCGCCGACATCCAGCAAGCCATCAAGGATCAATACTTGTATGCCGTCGCCATCAACTGTTCAGGCATCGACAGCGGTGAGTCCACCAGCTTTTTTGAAGGTCATCCAGAGATCCAGGACTGGCAACGCCAACGCCGTGTGGGGGTGCGCACCCGACTGAGCTGCGATCATCTACTGGCCTCCTCGGCCATCCCGATGATCTTTCCGGCGGTGTTTCTGGGCGACCAGTATTATGCCGACGGCGCCGTCCGCCAACTGGCGCCCATCAGCCCGGCTCTGCACCTGGGTGCAGAAAAAGTAATGGTGATTGGTGTCAGTGCCATTGCCCACCGCAACAAACCGGATATCCCGGATGATACCTATCCCTCCCCGGCCAAAATAATGGGACATATGCTGAATGCCGCCTTCCTCGATAGCATGGAAAGCGATATCGAACGACTGCGCCGTATTAACCAGACGCTCCAGCATATTCCCAGGGCAGTGCGCCTGTACGACGATATGGAGCTGCGGCCGGTGCAACTGCTCGAAATCAGCCCCAGTATCTCACTGGACATTCTGGCGGCGGAGCACGCCGACGAAATGCCCAGAGCCCTTCGAATGGTACTCCACAGCCGGGGAAACACTCGGCCAAATGGCTCCGGGATTCTCAGCTATTTGCTGTTTTCCGAGGGTTACTGCCGCCGTCTGATTCAGTTAGGATTTGATGACGCCATGACCAAACGCACCGATATTCGTGATTTTTTCAGGGACCACTTCGATGACAGCCCACTCGTCTGAACACGCCACCACGCACCGGACTCACCCACACTTGCCCCGGCGTATTGTTGTTTTGACCGGAGCTGGCATTTCTGCGGAATCTGGCGTGCGTACCTTTCGAGACAGCGACGGCCTGTGGGAAAACCACCGCATTGAAGATGTCGCCACACCGGAAGCCTTTGAGCGCGATGCCACACTGGTACAAAACTTTTATAACGCCCGCCGGGCCCAGCTGAACGACGTACACCCCAATCCGGCACATCGTGCTCTGGCGAGCTTTGAACAACAGTTTCCGGGTGAGTTTTTACTGGTGACACAAAATGTTGATGACCTGCACGAACGGGCAGGCAGCCAGCATCTGTTGCATATGCACGGCGAGCTGAAAAGCGCCCGCTGCAGCCGCACCCACAACGTCTACCAGCAGCACACCGACATCACGCCT
Source organism: Oceanobacter sp. 4_MG-2023 (assembly GCF_030689165.1). Taxonomy (NCBI): domain Bacteria; kingdom Pseudomonadati; phylum Pseudomonadota; class Gammaproteobacteria; order Oceanospirillales; family Oceanospirillaceae; genus Oceanobacter; species Oceanobacter sp. 4_MG-2023. The sequence continues at coordinate 33,270 of NZ_JAUYVV010000028.1, forward strand.
GACAGCCGCTGTCCTTGCTGTAATACGCCCACCTTGCGGCCTCATATCGTCTGGTTTGGTGAAATGCCCCTGTTTATGGATGATATTGTCCAGGCACTGGAGCAATGCGATTTATTTCTCAGCATCGGTACATCAGGCCATGTATATCCCGCTGCCGGTTTTGTTGAAATTGCCAGTCAGGCCGGTGCCCATACCGTCGAGATCAACCTGGAACCCAGCCGCATCAAGGATAATTTTGCAGAACACCGATATGGCAAGGCAGGTGATGTATTACCCGGTTATCTACAATCCCTGCTTGATGCGCAATAGCGCCATATCATCCGGGCCAACACCCGGCGCTGATCTGCTTCGGTTTTGTGTCACAGCACGGTATGATTTACAGATTGTTAAATACCGTTCCCAGAGCGACCACATGCCCAGGGAACGCTAGATTCATAACAGGTCGTTTCCATTTTTATTGAAAGGTATGCAATGACAACTCCAGCCAATCGCTCACTCTCGTCATCAGGGGCTCGCCGATTCGCAGGCATCCTTTTGTGCCTCTCGTTGTTCAGCCTGTTAGCCGCCTGCTCCGAAGCGGACAACAGCCGTCACACGCCAGAGGAACCTACCGCTCGACCGGGCAAGATATATGAAGTTGTCAGCAGTCAAGATGCGCTGTTACGCCGTTTTCCTGGCAAGGTTGAAGCCTCCGAAGAAGTATCCCTCGCCTTTCGGGTACCCGGTGAATTACAGACTCTTCCTGCCTTGGCCGGCAAGCAGGTCAAGATGGGGGACATACTGGCACGACTCGATCCGACGGATTACCAGCTCCAGCTGGACGAGCGTCAGGCTCGCTTTGAGCTTGCCAGCTCACAATTCCAGCGGATCGAAAACCTGTTCCAGAAAAACCAGGTGTCCAAAGCGCAATACGACCAGGCAAGAGCCGATCTGGCCATCAGCAAGGCCGCGCTGGGCAGTGCTCGCAGCAATATGAACTATACGACGCTGAAAGCGCCTTTTAGTGGCGTGGTTGCTGAAGTTTATGTCGATAATCATCAATCCGTGGCCGCTGGTACGCCATTACTGAAACTGCAGGCCCGCGGTCAGCTGGTGGTCAGCATCCAGGTACCAGAACAATTGATGATTCAGATCAGTCGCTCTGGCAGTAGCTACCAGCCAGACGTGGTGTTTGATGCATTGCCAGGAAAGCGCTTCAAAGCCACTTACAAGGAACATAATACCCAGGCCGACCCGGCCACCGGCAGTTACCGCTTGCTGGTCACCCTGCCCAAGCCCGCCGACCTCAACCCGCTGCCGGGGATGTCGGCCAGTGTCTACGCCGATCTCAACCAGATTCTTGCGGTAGATACCGGCAATGTGTTGATTCCTTCCACTGCCATATTCCAGCAATCCAATCAGGCAGACGGCAGCAAGCAAGGCACTGTCTGGAAGCTGGATGAGCACAATACCCTGGTTGCCCAAGCGGTAGAAACCGGCCGTTTGACCCAAGCCGGACTGGAAATTGTCGCCGGTCTGCAAGCGGGTGACCGTATTCTCGCTGCAGGTGTTCATCAGGCCCAGGCCGGTATGACCATTCGGCCATGGGTGCAGGAACGAGGCCTCTGATATGTCACAGCCAAATACTGCGCCTCTGAATGCCGCTACCTATTTTATCCAGCACACCACCACCAGCTGGATGATGATACTGATTCTGCTGGTGGGAGGCCTGATCAGCTACCTTGGCCTTGGCCGACTGGAAGACCCGACCTTCGTTATCAAAGAAGCGATGGTTTATACCTATTACCCCGGTGCCAGCCCGCTGCAAGTCGAAGAAGAAGTGACCGCCCGTCTCGAAGACACTATCCAGTCACTCCCCTACATCAAGCATGTGGATTCCATTTCCAGAGCCGGTCTGTCGCAAATTCACCTGGAGGTCAAATCGGAATATCCGGGGGACACCCTGCCACAGATCTGGGATGAATTACGCCGCAAGGTCAACGACAAGGCCAGTGCCTTGCCGCCGGGGTCCGTCGCTCCGATCGTGCTGGATAACTTTGGTGACGTTTTCGGCGTATTGCTGGCGTTGACCGGTGAGGGGTTTGGCTACAGTGAACTGTTCGACTATGCCGAATATCTCAAGCGCGAGCTGATCACACTGGATGGCGTCTCGAATATCGATATTGCCGGTGATCAGCAGCAGCAGGTCTTTATTGATATCTCCCACGAACAAATGACCAACCTTGGCATCCCCCTGTCACGCTTGTACCAGCTGCTACAAACCCAGAACAGCGTCAGCAATGCCGGGCATATCCGGGTCGGCAGCGAGTATATTCGTATCCATCCGACTGGCGAATTCCAGAGCGTGGAAGAACTGGGCGAGCTGTTGATCAGTACACCGGGGTCCGACAAGCTGATTTATCTGAAAGACATTGCCCATATCAGTACCGGTGTCACGGAGAACCCAACACACCTGGAGAATTACCGGGGTGCGCCGTCTTTACGTCTGGGTATTGCGTTTACCGACAACGTCAATGTAATCGAAGTCGGTGAACGCGTGCGGGCCAAACTGGCAGAGCTGGATGCCAACCGCCCACTCGGTATGTCACTGAATACGATTTACGATCAACCCGCCGAGGTGGATGCCTCGTCGCAGAACTTTGTCCTTAACCTGGTCTTGTCCATCGCGATCGTGATCGCGGTGCTACTGCTGTTCATGGGCGTCAGGGCCGGCCTGATCATCGGAGCCATTCTGCTGCTGACCATCCTCGGTACCTTTATTATCATGAAAAGCCTTGGCATCGACCTGCACCGGGTGTCATTGGGCGCTCTGATTATTGCACTGGGCATGCTGGTGGATAATGCTCTGGTGATTACCGAAGGCATTATGGTCGGCTTACAACGGGGTCAGAGCCGGATTCGGGCTGCCTTCGATATTGTCAAACAAACCCAGTGGCCATTGCTTGGAGCCACGTTGATTGCGATCACCGCGTTTGCCCCGATCGGCCTGTCGCCGGATTCCATTGGCGAGTTTATCGGCTCGCTGTTTTATGTGCTGATGATCTCGCTATTACTCAGCTGGGTCACCGCACTGACGCTGACGCCGTTTCTGTGCAACCTGTTATTTCGTGAGTCCAGTGCTGCTCCCCACCGCACTGCGGACAACCGTGACGCCGATAACACCACGCCTTATCAGGGTGCCTTGTACACCGGGTATCGTGCGATCCTGAAAACCATGCTGAAGTATCGCGCCCTGTCCACCATCCTGATGGTGATGATGATGGTAGTGGCGGTACTCGGTTTCGGACAGGTCAAACAGGCGTTTTTCCCGCCATCCAATACGCCGATTTTTCTGGTTGATATCTGGCTGCCGGAAGGCAGTGATATTCTTGCAACCCAACAACAGGCACGTCAGCTGGAACAATGGTTGTTGCAACAACCAGGGGTTGAATTCACCTCGTCTACCGTGGGCCGTGGTGAGGTCCGGTTTATGCTGACGTATGATGTCGAGAAAGAATACGCCGCCTTCGCCCAGGTACTGGTACGTACCGAACACCGGGACCAGATCCCGGCTCTGATCACGGCTGCCGAGACGTTTACCGACACCGCCATGCCGGACGCTTTTATCAAGTTCAAGCGACTGGAGTTCAGCCCTGGTACACCGGCCAAAATCGAAGCCCGCTTTTCTGGCCCGGATCAAACCGAGCTGAGACGCTTGGCTGAACAGGCGGAACAACGACTGCGGGATCACCCGGCTACCGACAATATTCGCCATACCTGGCGTGAGCGGGTCAAGGTGATTCGCCCTCATCTGCAAGAGGATGCCGCTCGACGAGCCGGTATTTCCAGACAGAATCTGGATGACCTGCTGCAGCTAAGCTTCTCCGGCAAGCAGGTGGGTATCTACCGGGAAAGCACCCAACTCAAACCCATTGTCTTGCGACCACCGGAGCAGGAACGCCTGAACATCAATAATTTGATGGATTTGCAAATATGGAGCCCGGTATTCAGCCGCTATATCCCGGTTCAGCAAGTGGTTGACCGCTTTGATGTTATTTTTGAAGATCCGCTGATTTTGCGTCGCGACCGCAAACGAACCATCGAAGTACTGGCCGACCCTTCGTTTACCTCTGGGCTGACCGCTAACGAGCTGTTTTTACAAGTGCGGCCAGAACTCGAGGCCATTCCGTTGCCACCGGGCTACCAATTGGAATGGGGGGGTGAATATGAATCGTCCAACGATGCCCGGGCCAACGTATTCGCTTCACTGCCGATGGGCTATCTGGTGATGTTTATTATCACAGTACTGCTGTTTAATGAGTTGCGGGCAGCTCTGGTGATCTGGGCCTGTGTACCACTGGCCATTATTGGCGTTACCGCCGGTATGTTGTTGCTCGGCGCTGAGTTTGGCTTTCTGTCATTGATCGGCTTCCTCAGTCTGTCGGGCATGATCGTCAAAAACGGCATTGTGCTGGTTGATCAGATCCAATTGGAAAACCGCAACGGCAAGCAAGGTTATGACGCCATCTTTGATGCGTCGGTCAGTCGCTTACGACCCGTGACCATGGCGGCTCTGACCACGATTCTGGGTATGGTACCGCTACTGACCGATCCTTTTTTCAACAGCATGGCCGTAGTGATTGCTTTTGGCCTTGGTTTTGCCACCATCCTGACTCTGGGAGTTGTACCGGTATTGTACAGCTATGCTCACCGGGTCAAGATTCCGGACTAATCCAGGCTAAAGTGCAGAGCGAGCGTATTGGCAATCTATCGAGAGTATGCCGATACGCTGCCCGCCATGCGGCAATCGATCATGGTGAAATAAAAAAACCGCGTTGCTGTGAACGCGGTTTTTTTTATGCCCAGGTTGTTAGCCTGTACAGGGGCAGGTCATTGATTCACCAGAGTTAATAACGCTGTCCCCGGTAAAAACGCTTGCCCATCCGGCTATCCGACTCACTCTTCTGGGAGGTTACCGGCTCTTCGTAAGCCACTCCCCGGTAGGTCCGTTGCACAACCGTCTGGTCTCCAGTAGGTTGCTCCAGTCCAATCGATCGAAGTTGTCGAAAGGCGACCCCGCGATACATTTCTATACGGGCCTCAAATCCATCAGGCACCGTTTCTTGCTGCAAGCGCAAGAAGGCCTTGCGCCCGGCCAGTGGCTGGGCTTCCAGAAAAGTAACCGCAGCCTGAAACAATTCACTCCGGCTACTCGATAAGGATTCCATTACCATCTGAAAAGCGGCTTCGGTATCTTTTCGCCACTTTACTTGCTTGCCGGTAATCACCTCGTATTTTAATGCCAGCGCAAACAATGCTTTTTCCGCTGGTGAATCCATTACTGCAATATTCATATAGTCTCTCCTGAGTTGTCTACTATCCCTTTCAGCGACAGAATCTCTGTTCTGGCAGACGTCCTACTACATACTTCAGATACGTGAATTTCCTGCAAGAGCATTCCTCGCTCTTCGCCATCAGCACGCTGTATTCAGATAACTTGCTGTGCTGACGCACCACTCTGGCAAGCCCCCCTCAGGACTGAAAATCAACGTATTGAAGGTGGCGTGAGGTTAAATCAATTGCCGTTTGAATGAATAGCCAAAGTCCGTCCAACACATGACTATCCTGTAATATCAATGAACTATATCCTTACAAAGATGACAATCTGGTATAAAAAAGCCATTAGTAGACCAAATAGTCCATTGCAATAATACGGAAAGTAAGTCAGAGGCTATCTTGATACCGATGTTGTTCTTTATGTTGATGAGGCTTGGCTGGAGTTAAGGGGACATCGATTTGATCCTGCACGGCTCTGCGCGAGTGTTGCCGTTGTTCAGGGCAAGGCGACGAATGCAGCGAAATGACGAGTCCTTTTC
>NZ_JAUYVV010000029.1:0-38295 GCF_030689165.1 Oceanobacter sp. 4_MG-2023
TTTCGCTGCATTCGTCGCCTTGCTCTGAACAACGGCAACACTCGCGCAGAGCCGTGCAGGATTAAATAGATGTCCCCATCAGCAAGAAACCCGCGAGCGCCGAATGTGAATAGCGTCACATTTATTGAATTGCTCAATAAAAAAATACCATTTATACATTACCATGCAGGAGCCTGAGAACGAGAAAAGCCAGAATAATACAAAGATGCCGCTTAAAAGATGCCGCTTAATAGTTTCAGGTGATATTTAGGCGACTACTGCCTTGAAAAACACTGAAGCATGGGTTATCGTGATTTTTGAATCTGATTCAAAGTATATATTATGAAAAAATCGCACTGGAATACAATAAGAGAGCAATTCCCGCGAAAAGGTTTTTCCAGTGCAACACTATTCATCTGGATATGCGATTTTATTTTGCTTGGACTCTCTTTCTACCTCTTTCAACTAAAAGGGGTTTACATAATATTATCCTGGTTTTTTCTGACCACAGTTTTATTACACGCATATTTATTCCAACACGAAGCCACACACAATACTTTAACCAGGAAAATCACAACCAATGATTTTTTAGGACATTTATTTAGTTGGTTGATTTTTATGCCTTATTTGTCAAGAAAACGGTCACACGTATTACATCACCGTTATACAGGGCATCCGACTCTCGACCCTGCCAACAAAAGAGCGATTGATTTCTTCTCCGTCCTCTCTGACGAAATGTCCAGAAAACTAGAATTTGTCTGGAAATATTGGATACCATTATTTGTACTAAATGACAGAATCGGCCTTTGGCGAGATCCATTTCAAGATATACATAAAAATTATAATTCCCTGTCACTAAAAAAAGAGCGAAAGTATTCTGCTATTTATTTTTCTTTATACCTGTTAGCACTAATAATACTGTTTAGTTCCTCTCTCTTGGTAACGGCATTATTTTGGTATATTCCCGCACTTATATTATTATTCTATCTCGAAGAGCTCGTTAATTTACCACATCATGCAGAAACACCACTATTAGACAAGGAAGACAAACCGTTGCATTTTTCTAAGCAATACTTGGTGTCTCATTCATGCAAGCATGTTCCAGTCTGGTCAAATTTTTTCTTGCTAAACTTCAACCGCCATATTCCGCATCATTTTTTTCCTTGGGTATCCTGGAATCAACTACCTCAATTAGATGAAAAAATCAGAATGAACATTGATCCGGGCTTGATAGAAGACAAAACACGTAATGAAATCAAGTGGTCCATAACCAATCGCAAGCGTTCCATTCTAGATATAATGGGGCATTATTTTGATAAGCGATAGTGTTTTTTGAGATTAGAGAACCCGGCCAATACAAACAAAATCCTTCAATCACAATTATATTACTCCATATGAAATTCAAATTAGTAGAAACTGATCAAGAACGCTATTTGGTACAAAAACTGTATCATGATTGCCTAGTGTCAGAAAACACCATACCTGCCCAAGCATCCGGAATTATCAATATGTATCCTCAACTAGAGGATCTGTACAATAGTGATGTAATATTCGTCAAAGAAGACGATAAAATAGTGGGGACAATCAGTGTTTCAAGAGATGTTCATATGGGCGCACCTGCTGATAAATACTTTCCCAAAGAAATGACACAGATACGTAAAAACAACAGCAATATTTGTAATGTTTGGCGTATTTGCACACACCCGGACTACAGGTCAAAGAACAGTTTGATAAAACAGCTTGTAAAGCAAGCGATACAGATTATCATTAAAAAAGACTATGAAGAGATTGTTATAGCAGTCAATCCTGAAAATGATTTTTTTTATAAGAGAGTTTTAAAATTCACTGAAATCGCCCGGATAACTCAAATGCCCAACGAACTGATACCGGCAGGTGTGGTGCTAATGAAGGTACCTCTACAAAATTTACCAGAATATTGGAAAAAAGGTGTGTCATACTTTTAATCAAGCTATCAGATCACTGGCTTTCATCCAGGTCAATTCGACTGAGTTTTGGCGATAATTCTTCGTTCATCGCACCGCGTTTATCGCCGCAAATCATCCCTCCGGTTGCATCCACCAATACCAGACAGTCATTCAATGGCATCGGGATACCCGCTGGTGAATGTTGTTTCTGATGGCCAATCAATAGCAGAAGGTCAGGGCATTATCGATTGACGGCATTGGCTTTTACTGCGGTTTTCACGTGATTTATTCGACGACGAACAGATGTGTGATCCAGTGTTTCTGGCGGCTGCAGCCATGTCTGCCCGAGCAAACCGTTGTAACAGTACATTGCCCTTGAACAGCCAATGCCAGCGCAGTAGCCCCATATCGTTCCAGTTCTTCCCCTGCTGAATATCAACAAACAGCGCCACATGATAGTGATTCGACATCACTGCATAAGCGGCCTGACTAATAATTTACCGGACAACCATGTTGGAAAATACCGCGGTGTCCGAGCAGTGACAGCTCGCCAACAGAAGGGAAACCCAACCCGGCCATAATCCCTAACAGCGTCGGCTTGTCACTGCCCGAGGTGCCCACCATCGCCAGACTGGTACCGACTTCCACTTTTCCTCTTGCAGAGAAACCGACCCCTTTAACAGGGTCAGCGGTTGTCCTCTTGCTTGCACTGTTTTGCCAACACAGGTTAACTCAGAGCTGGACTGTGGCTACCACCAGCCACAAAGGACGATGTCGATTTTTCAAGGGGACTAAGCGATATGTCACTGTTATCACGCATGGCTGGTATCAAAATCCTGTTAGTGGGGCTGGTCGTATTGACCGGCCTGCCGTCATGGGCTGAGCCAATAGACACCGGTCACAGCAAGAATCCGGTCGTCCTGGTCATTGGAGATAGTATTAGTGCCGGATTTGGCGTGCCGGTTCAACAGGGATGGGTCACTCTGTTCCAACAACAGTTGCAGCAACGTGTTCCACACGTCACGGTAGTTAATGCCAGTATCAGTGGCGACACCACCCAGGGCGGTGTGGCGCGTTTGCCTGCGCTGATACAAAGCCATCAGCCAGACCTGCTGATTATCGAACTTGGTGGCAACGATGGCCTGCGCGGTACGCCACTCAGTGTCATTCGCAGCAATCTGGAACGGATGATCACCATGGCGGAGCATGAGGGTATTATGGTGATGTTACTGGGTATGCAGATACCCCCCAATTACGGCAGCCGTTATACCGAAGGCTTTGCCAATATTTACAGCGAACTCGCCAATCAGCAAGAAACCCTGTTACTCCCCTTTTTGCTGGAAGGCATCGCCACGCAGCCAGAGTTGATGCAGGCTGACGGCATTCATCCTGCCACCGCAGCCCAGCCAATGATGAGCACCGCCGTGATCGATGCCCTCGATATCTGGATACAGTTTGTTAACAACGAACTGTAACCAGGGTTGCATTTAATCGCTGAACGATTCAGCCCTTACTCGCCGACAGGAATCATGCACCATGAATTATCAACCCATGCTCGATCTGGCACTGTCACTGGCGCAACAGGCCGGTGATACTATTGCCCAACTGCGTAATGACCTGCAGATCAATTTCAAATACGACGGTGCTGAATTGGTTACCCAGGCCGACGTCGCCGCTGACCAGTTGATCAGTAACGGCATTCTGGCTGCTTTTCCGGATCATCATTTGTTATCGGAAGAACTGGGGCCGGAAAACAGCACCGAGTGCGAGCATCTCTGGATCATTGATCCGATCGATGGCACCGTCAATTACGCCCATGGCCAGCACCAGGTGGCTGTCTCGATTGCTTATTACCACCAAGGCAAAGCCCGGGCTGCGGTAGTGCATAGCCCGTTTCAGGGAGAAACGTTCCATGCTCTCGAAGGCCAGGGTGCTTGTATGAATAACCAGCCGATTCACTGCTCCGGCAAAACCGAGTTAAACCGCGCCCTGATTGGTACCGGCTTTCCTTATCAGAAAGATGATCTTGATTACCTGATCGGTCGTTTTGGACAAGTGCTCAAGCACTGTGCCGATCTGCGCCGGGTCGGTGCCGCCGCCCTCGATATGTGCTGGGTCGCCTGTGGCCGCCTCGATGGTTACTACGAAAACGTTAAAATCTGGGACTGCGCCGCAGCACAATTGATTGCCCGCGAAGCCGGTGCCCGACTCGGGCATATTCATCCCCTGCCAGACAGCACCAATCCGCAGTTGGTCAGCAGTAATATCATGATTGTGACCCCTGCGCTGTTTGAGCCATTACAAGCGCTGCTACGCCAGTCGGATGCCAGCTTCGGTCGCCACTAGACCACAGCCACCTTCCAGACAGCACTGACCGGCTTGCCGAGCCACTATCCGTCGGTCATTAAAAAACCCGTTGCCAAAAAATATCGGCAACGGGTTTTTTGTATCGATCACCTCCTCTCGGGAAGGTGGCCGGGATCATTACAGGCTCAGGACTTTCTCGCCACGAGAAATACCGGATACCCCTGTCCGCACGGTTTCCAGAACCGCCGCAGACCCAATCGCATCGATAAAGGCTTCCAGTTTGTCAGTCGCCCCTGTCAGCTGAATGGTGTACACACACGGAGATACATCCACGATCTGGCCACGGAAGATATCCGCCGTCCGCTTGATTTCTGCACGCTGGGCTCCTACCGCTTTCACCTTGATCAGCATCAGCTCACGTTCGATATGCTGACCTTCAGACAGGTCCACCAGCTTGACCACTTCAATCAGCTTGTTGAGCTGCTTGGTGATCTGTTCGATCTTGCGATCATCACAGTGTGTGGTCATGGTCAGACGCGACAGCGTTGGATCTTCCGTCGGTGCAACCGTCAGGGTTTCAATGTTGTAGCCACGCTGGGCGAACAGTCCGACCACCCGTGACAAGGCACCTGGTTCGTTTTCCAGCAGGATAGAAATTATATGTCGCATCATCTCAGGTACGCTCCGTCTTGCTCAGCCACATGTCGCGCATGGAACCCAAAGGCACCTGCATTGGATAAACGTGTTCTTCCGGATCAACAGCGACGTCAAGGAAGACCAGACGATCCTTGTACTTGTTCAGAGCATCGTCCAGCGCTTGCGGCAACTCGTCACGGCTTTTCACCTGAATACCGACATGGCCATAGGCTGCTGCCAGCTTGACAAAGTCCGGTAGCGATTTCATGTAGGAATTGGAGTGACGCCCTTCGTAGTTCATATCCTGCCACTGACGCACCATACCCAGAGAACCATTGTTCAGGCAGATGATCTTGACCGGAATACCGTACTGCAGGCAGGTCGACATTTCCTGAATGTTCATCTGGATCGAACCTTCACCGGTAACACATACCACTTCGTGATCCGGGAAGTTCATTTTCACGCCCATCGCAGCCGGAAAACCAAAGCCCATGGTGCCCAGACCGCCAGAGTTGATCCAGCGATTCGGCTTGTCGAACTTGTAGTACTGGGCAGCAAACATCTGGTGCTGACCAACATCAGAGGTAACGTAGGCATCACCCTTGGTCGCAGTCCACAGCGCTTCGATCACTTCCTGGGGTTTCATCAGGCCGTTGTCGTTTTTCTCGTAACGCATGCCATGACGTGGACGCCAGTCGTTGATCTGTTTCCACCAGGAGGCAAGCGCATCGGCGTCGGGAGTTTCTCCGGCTTCGTCCAGCAACGCGGTCATTTCGTCCAGCACGGTACCCACTGGCCCAACGATCGGTACATCGGCAGTGATCGTTTTGGAAATCGACGATGGGTCGATATCGATATGAATGATCTTCGCATCCGGGCAAAACTTGTTGGTCGCATTGGTGACACGGTCGTCAAAGCGCGCACCAACCGCCAGAATAACATCCGCATGGTGCATCACCACGTTGGCTTCGTAGGTGCCGTGCATACCCAGCATGCCGAGGAAACGCTCACCGGTACCGGGATAACCACCCAGCCCCATCAGGGTACTGGTACATGGGAAATCCAGACGGTCGACCAAGGCCCGCAGTTTGTCGGAGCTGCCATCGATAATAACGCCGCCGCCGCTGTATACCACCGGACGTTTGGCCGCCAGCAGCAACTCAACAGCCTTTTTGATCTGGCCGGAGTGACCACGCTGAGGGGGCGTGTAGGAGCGCAACTTGACCTTTTTCGGATAAACGTATTCGTAACGTTCATTCGGCATGGTCATGTCTTTTGGAATATCAATCAGTACAGGCCCTGGGCGGCCGGTATTGGCAATATAAAACGCCTTGGCGATCAGCTCCGGAATTTCTTCTGGCCGACGAACGCTGAAGCTGTGCTTCACTACCGGGCGTGAAACACCCAGCATGTCGGTTTCCTGAAAGGCATCGTCGCCCACCAAATGACTCATCACCTGACCAGAAATGACGACCATTGGAATGGAGTCGGTAAACGCTGTCGCGATACCGGTAATCGTGTTTGTAGCACCAGGGCCAGAGGTCACCATGACCACACCGGCCTTGCCGGTTGCACGTGCATAACCATCTGCCATATGGGCCGCCGCTTGCTCGTGGCGGACCAGGACATGTTTCACGGCACTTTGTTTGTAGACTGCGTCGTAAATGTGCAGCAGTGAGCCGCCCGGATAACCGTAAATGTATTCAACGCCTGCTTCGTGCAGGGCACGAACCAACATCTCTCCGCCGGAAAGTAATTCCACCGTACTATCCTCTTGCACAGGCTCTTGTCAGAGCATGAGTGATATAAAAATTGCAGGATCAACATCATCACACCCTGAAGGTGGATTGATCCCGGTGAGGATGAATAACTTGTAGTTGCTCATCAAGGTCCCGCAATCTGGTCATAAACGGCGGGTTGGAACCGAATCGGAGGATAACTCTGATCCAGAGGCCATGACTGCCAGAGTCCAGTACAGGGGTGTTGACTGTTCAATCCGGCAAAAGCGCTGCAATTTTAGCAGCATAGCGCCGTTTGTCCAGAGAACACGCGGGTCGCAGCATTCCGGAATTGCGGCTGTTTCCTTGACTTATTCCCCCGTTGCCATAGTGTTCGCTGCATCCCGGTTCTGTTGATTTATCAGGTTTTTATGAAATATCTATTTTCAACATCAGCGCTACTGCTAACCATATTGTTATCCAGCCCGTTACAAGCGCAGGTCTATCGCTGGACGGACGCCAATGGCCAGGTACACTTCGGCTCTCAACCGCCGCGGGACCAGCAGGTCAAGGCCGAAGCCTATGAGGTCCAGGTGTCACGCCCTGAAGCCGGCCAGGTTGCCGATGCCGCAGCACCAGCCAATGGCAAGCCGGAAAACGAAGCGCAACAACCAGACCCCGACGCAGGCAAGCCCAAAGTATCCAAAGAAGAGGCTGACAGCCGCTGCCAGCAGGGCCAGCAATACATGAACCAGCTCAGCAGCAATTACAGCCGTCGTTTCAAGGATGCCGAAACCGGTGAATTCCGCCCGTTAAGTGATGCCGAACGGCAACGGGAACAGGATAAGGCCCGTAAAATCATGGCGGATTATTGCCAGTAACGGAAAACACCGTCCGCGCTGGGCACTGCTCACAGATCCCGGAAACACGACAGCGCTTTATTCGCGCCAGATCAGACTGGCCTGGCGTCCGGTCTGGCCATCCCGGCGATAGGAATAGAAACGCTGCGGCTCACTGAAAGTACACCAGTCGCCTCCCAATACCCGCTCAACTCCGGCCTGCTGCAAACGCCAGCGGGCCAGGCCATACAGATCAGCGAAATAACGATCCCCTGCACCGGCTACAAAACAATCTGCCGGCGCATCCGCAAAGCAAGCCTTTACCTCTGGCCCCACTTCAAACGCCGTCGGCCCAATGGCCGGCCCCAGCATGGCGATCACCGGTCGACTGAAACAAGCCAGGGTCTGCTCCAGCACACCTCCCGCCAGACCACGCCAACCGGCATGGGCGGCGGCAACCTGCAAACCATCGTCGCTGACCAGCAACAGCGGCAAACAATCTGCAGTCATGACCGCACAGGCCATGCCGGCTTCTGCACTCCAGCTGGCGTCGGCGCGCAGCAGCACATCGCTGCCACAGGCCTGTACGCAACGATTGCCATGCACCTGATCCAGCCACTGAATCGACTGCAGGCCCGGTAGTTGCCGGATCAGCGACAAGCGGTGCCGCAGTACCTGCTGTCGGTCATCACCTACGTGCAGCCCGAGGTTGGCCCCCTGCCACGGCGATGCAGACCCGTCACCGCACAACAGACGCCGGGTACTGAAAGCGATCTGTACCCCGTCAGGTAAAGACCAGTCCGGACGGATCAGCTCAACGGTTGTGCGCGTCACGCCGGTCTTCCTCCAGCATTTCCAGCAGTTCGATGATGTCATCGGGCAGATCAACTTCCCATTCCATCCATTCCTGTTCTACCGGATGCAATAGCCCCAGCGCCTTGGCATGTAACGCCTGACGGGGAAAACTCTGCAACAGGCTGCGCAGGGAAGAACCAATACCCTTGGTCAGACGCGTACGGGCAGCGTAGGTGGCATCACCAACCAGCGGATGACCGATATGCGTCATATGCACCCGGATCTGGTGTGTCCGGCCGGTTTCCAGCTTGCAGCGAATATGGGTGTGGGTCGGAAATTTATGCAGCACCCGGTAATGGGTTACCGCGTCTTTGCCAACCGGATTGACGGCCATACGGGTACGCTGGGTACCGTGTCGGCCAATCGGCTCGTCCACCTTGCCGCCACCGGTCATATACCCTTGTACAACCGCTTCGTACTCCCGTCCCATGGTGCGGTCTTGCAGCTGCGCCACCAGGTGAGCCTGGGCTTGCAGGGTCTTGGCCACCACCATCAATCCGGTGGTGTCCTTGTCGAGCCGATGCACAATCCCTGCCCGTGGAATATTGGCCAGTTCCGGGCAATGGTGCAGCAGGCCATTCAGCAAGGTGCCTTCGCGATTGCCGGCGGCAGGGTGCACTACCAGATCGGCTTGTTTGTTGAGCACCAGAATATGATCGTCTTCGTAGACGATATCGAGATCCATCGCCTCCGGCAGCCAATCACCTTCCGGTGACAATTCAGCTTCCAGCGCGAGGGTTTCGCCGCCAGTGAGTTTGTCCCGGCCACGCCAGAGCTTGCCATCAACGGTCAGCTGGCCGTCCTTGATCCATTGCTGCAGTCGTGAACGGGAATAATCAGGGAACAGTTGTGCCGCTACCTGGTCTAGTCGTTTGTTGCCCTGGTCGAAGGGCACCTGGGTACTGATAGAAATCTGATTGGTCATAGTTTGCCAAATCGGAGAGGGTCGATACGGTACCAGACCTCTGCGCCGCCAATTGGTTGGGGCTGTGTCGGGACTGTGTTTTAATACCGCGCTTTACTGAAGTATATCCACAATTAGGAATGCGCTCCATGACGTGCCGCTGGCTGTTGATTTTATTATCTGTCCTGATGGTCGCCTGCTCCGGAAATCCGGACAAACCCAGAGAACAGACCGAGCAACAATTGTATCAGGAAGCCCGAGCCGCACTGGACAAGGACAGCAATGTGCTTGCCATTGAAAAACTCAAGGCCCTCGAATCCCAATACCCTTTTGGTGAGTATGCCGAACAGGCCCAGCTGGAGCTGATTTACGTTTATTTCAAAACCAGTGATCTGGAATCTGCCCTCGAAATGGCAGAGCGGTTTATTCGCTTGCATCCGCTGCACCCCCAGATCGACTATGCCTATTACATTCGCGCACTGACAACCTATGAAATGGGCTTCACCATGGTCGAGCGACGCTTGTCCAACGATGTCGCCCAACGGGACCCGACGCCACTGCGCGATGCGTTCCAGTATTTTTCTGAATTATTAACCCGCTTCCCGGACAGCCCTTACACCGCAGATGCCCGGGCACGCATGGTCTATCTGCGTGAACGGCTGGCCAGCCACAATATTGGTGTTGCACGCTATTACATGAAACGCCACGCCTTTATCGCCGCAGCCAACCGGGCCAATAAAGTGGTCTCCGACTACCCTGGCACCACAGCGGTTGCCGATGGTCTGGTTATTATGACGGAAGCTTACCGGGAGCTGTCGATGGACAAGGAAGCCGATCGCTCACTGGCCTTGCTGAAGTACAATTTTCCTGACCATTCACAACTGCAGGATGGTGAATTTATAACCAGCGGTCTGGCTGAGACGGATCGTCGCAGCTGGCTGGAAATCATTACCTTTGGTCTGAGCAAGTAAATCCGCCAACCTGAACAGGCAGCGATCACATGAGCAGCCTGTCTGGCTGCTCATGTTCCCATCCTGCCATAGCGATGACCATGGCAGGACGCCAATCAGATACCGGCGCGCCAGCCACTGGTGATCGGGTAACGGCGGTCACGACCGAAGCCTCGCGGGGTAACCCGCACCCCGACCGGAGCCTGGCGACGCTTGTATTCGTTAACGTCCACCAGCCGCAGTACCCGCATCACATCCTCACGATCAAAGCCGCTGGCAATAATGGCTTCGGCGCTCATGTCCTGTTCGATGTACTGTTCCAGAATGGTATCCAGCACCGGATAAGGTGGCAGACTGTCTTCGTCTTTCTGATCCGGGGCCAATTCTGCAGACGGTGGACGGTCGATCACCCGTTGTGGGATCACTTCGCCATCGCCGATGGTATTGCGGTAGTGTGCCAGCGCAAACACCCGTGTTTTATAAACATCCTTCAAGGCCCCGTAACCACCTGCCATATCGCCATACAGGGTGGCGTATCCGACGGCCACTTCACTCTTGTTTCCGGTAGTCAGCACCATGTATCCGGTTTTGTTTGACAGCGCCATCAGCAGGACACCGCGGCAACGGGCTTGCAGGTTTTCTTCCGTCGTATCAACAGGCAAGCCGGCAAAGTCCGGTGCCAGGGTGTTCATAAACTGTTCGTAGATAGGGGCAATCGATAACGACTGATAACGGACCCCCATTACCTCTGCCTGCCGGGCTGCGTCTTCCTTGCTCATGCCCGAGGTATAGGTAAAGGGCATCATGACGGCCTGCACCCGGTCAGCACCCAGGGCATCTACCGCAATCGCCAGCGTCAGGGCTGAGTCAATACCGCCCGACAATCCCAGAATCACGCCCTTGAAGTGGTTTTTATTGACGTAGTCACGCACCCCCAGCACCAGTGCGTCGTAGAGACTGGCCAGTTCATGATGATGGGCTTCCGGCAGCGGTGCGCTATCCATTCCCTGCAAGGTACCATCAACAAAGCGGATATCCGCCATGGCTTCCTGGTACGCCGGTAACTGAGCCACATTGCGCCCTTCTGCGTCCATCGCAAACGAGGCACCATCAAACACCAGCTCATCTTGTCCACCGACCTGATTGACGTACACAATTGGCACCCCCAGACGGCTGATATGCTCGCGCAGGATGCCCTGGCGTTCGTGGTGTTTGCCAATATGGAACGGCGAAGCGTTCAGGTTAAGAATCAGTTCGGCACCTGCAGCCACACTTTGCTCGGCTGGCCCGGTAAACCAGATGTCTTCACAAATCGTTAATCCCAGTGCAACACCGGCAATGGTCACCACCAACGGCTGATCACCAACACTGAAGTAGCGTTTTTCATCAAACACCTGATAGTTTGGCAAACATTGTTTGGCGTAACGCCCCAGCGATATCCCCTGATGCCACACACCGGCGCAATTATAGAGTTGCCCATCTTGCCGCCATGGAAAACCCGCCACTATGGCGATGTCCTGGCTGGCGTCGGCCAGGCGTTGTATGGCGGCTTCGACACGTGGCTGCAAACTGGGTCGCAGCAACAGATCTTCTGGCGGGTAACCGGTCAGCGCCAGCTCAGAAAACAGGATAAGATCAGCGCCGCGCTGACGGGCGGCGTCCACTTGGCTGAGCATCTGATCGCAGTTGCCGGTAATATCGCCAACCAGAAAGTTGCATTGCGCCATGGCGATGTGGAGTGACTCTGTCATGCTGTCGCGTTACCTTATGCTGTTTTTCCGCGGTATTGTCTGGAAATTCTGCAAGTTAGGCAAACACATTAACGCCCGACCTTATGAACACCAGCAGGCAACAGGACAGTTAACATGCCATCCAACGTGAGTGATCTGGTCGTCAACGGCAAACGACTGCTGCAAATATACAGCTACTATTCATTATTGCTGGCCTTGTTGATTATGGCGGCTCATACCGTCGATGACGCTACCCTGATTGGCCATGATGCCCCTTATATCAGCCTGGTAGCGACGGTACTGTATGTTGTAATCGCCGCCAGTTTTGTTGCCATTGCCAGCCTGGGGCCCCATGTTCAACTGGCAACCAGCTATTTTTTCCTCGAAACCGCTCTGCTATCGATACTGATGTTTGCCTCCGGCGGTCTCGATACCGGGTTTTCCAGTCTGATCCTGCTTTGTGTGGTGATCGCCAACTTGCTAGCCCCGGGAGTCCTCGGCTTTGCGGTCGCCGCCTGGACCACGCTGGCCATTATGGTGATTCAGCATTTCTGGCCGGAACGTTATCAAACGGGTGAGTTGGTCAATTCTGGCATTTACGGCTTTTTGTGCTTTTTGTTGGCGGCCCTGACCCAGGCACTGTCCCGGCGACTGAACAGTGCCCTGGAACTGGCCAGTGACCAATCGGTGCGGTTGCGCCGCCTGCAGAATATCAGCTGGCAGGCATTGGCTGACTTGCCCAACGGTATCATTGCCTGTGATCGCGACAACCATATCCTGTTTTTTAACCAACAAGCACAACGCTGGCTTAATATCAGCGATGACGAAGAGTTGCCGGCACCATTGCTAACCGTGCTGGATGACCCCGGCCGCAAACACGCACTGACACTGCGGGGGGAGTCCCTGCAGGTCAGTAAAATGCTGTTGCCAGATTCCTTGCCTGGCGACTACTTGCTGTTTATCGAAGACCAGTCCCGTATCGCCGCAACAGCACAACAATTGAAACTGGCTTCTCTCGGGCGCCTGACCGCCAGTATTGCCCACGAAATACGCAATCCGCTCAGCGCGTTACGTCAGGCCAGCCAGCTGTTGGCGGAAACCCCTTACCTGAAAGAAGAAGAGCTGTATCTCAGCCAGGTTATTGAACAGCATTGTATGCGAATCAATCGTACCGTCGAAGATATCTTGCAGCTCAGTCGCAAACGCCAGCCCTCGATTGAGGTCTTGCGCCTGAAACCCTGGCTGGAGCACTTTCGTGAGCAGTTTATCGGGATGCACAGGGAGCAGCCGTTCCAGCTGTTTATCCATTGCCACGATCAGCAGCAAATCGCCTTTGACCCGGATCATCTGCAGCAGATTCTGCATAACCTCTGCGCCAACGGTTTGCGTTATGCCCTCAAACAGCAGCCCAAGGATGCCCGCCTGATGCTTTCGGCCAAACCCCAAAGTCACAACCGCATGTCACTGGATGTGATGGACAACGGCACGGGCATCGCCGACGACAAAATCGAACAACTGTTCGAGCCTTTTTTTACCACCGAGCATAACGGCACCGGCCTGGGGCTTTATCTCTGTCGTGAGTTGTGCGAAGCCAATCAGGCCAACATCCAGTATCATCGTATCCGGGCGGGTTCCTGTTTCCGCCTGACATTGAGAACGGACTTAACCCTATGAAAAAATACTCCGCCCTGATCATCGACGATGAACCGGATATCCGCCAACTGATCGCCCTGACCCTCAGTCGTATGGACATGGAGTGTTACCAGGCTGCCAACGTCAGTGAAGCACTGTCATTACTCAGCGAACGCCCATACCATTTCTGCGTCACCGACATGAAACTGCCGGATGGCAACGGCCTCGAGATCATCCAGCTCTGTCACGCCCGTTATAGCGATATGCCAGTCGCCATGATTACCGCGTACGGCAGCATGGACATGGCAGTTGAAGCCCTGAAAGCCGGCGCCTTTGATGTCGTCGCCAAGCCCCTCGATATTACTCGCCTGCGTGAACTGGTTGCCGCCGCCCTGCAACTGACCCGGGTGCCAGTGCATCTGGAGTCGCTGCCATCCAGTGATGCGTTGCTGGGACGCTCCACGGCGATGATGGCACTCAAGGAAAAAATCCAGAAAGTCGCCCGCACCCAGGCACCGGTTTTTATCCATGGCGAATCCGGTACCGGCAAGGAGCTGGTCGCTCGACTGATTCACCATCAAAGCTCCCGCGCCGATAGCCCGTTTATCCCGGTTAACTGCGGTGCGATCCCGAAAGACCTGATGGAAAGTGAATTTTTTGGTCACAAACGCGGGGCATTTACCGGCGCCAGTGCTGACAAGGACGGTTTTTTCAAAGCCGCGGAAGGTGGCACCCTGTTTCTCGATGAAGTGGCCGAATTGCCCATTGAAATGCAAGCCAAGCTGTTACGGGTAATCCAGGAAAAAGCCACCCGTGCCGTTGGCAGTGAGCACGAGATCCCTATCGATGTACGGATTCTCAGTGCCAGCCATAAAGACCTCGCCCAATTGGTCGAGCAGGAGCGTTTCCGCCAGGATTTGTTTTTCCGCCTCGATGTGATCCAGATTGCCGTGCCACGCTTGTCAGAACGACAGGAAGACATCCCCACCCTCGTTGGCCACTTTATTCGCAAATACAGCAGCGAATGGGGTATGCCGGAAGCCAGCATCGATCAGAAGGCCATGACGGCCCTGATCCAGTACCACTACCCCGGCAATGTCCGAGAGCTGGAGAATATTCTCCAACGCGCCGTTACCATGGCGGAAGGTGATGAAATCAGCCAGGCTGACCTGAACTTGCCCGATCAGGTCACTACCACTCCCAGCACGCTATTGATGCCCGCCATCGACCCGGCGGCGGCGATAGAAACCAGTAATCTGGAAGCCTACCTCGAAAATATCGAACGTAATGCCATTACCCAGGCACTGGAAGCGACTCGCTGGAACAAGACAGCGGCAGCCGAGAAACTGGGTATCAGTTTTCGGGCATTACGTTACCGTTGCAAAAAGCTTGATATTGATTAAACCGTGACCAGTCGATGGCATGAGTAACAACCGGTATCACTAAGCCATCTGCCTGAGTGACAAAAGCCGGATCCTCGCTAAGATAACCAGCAAACCCATCGCAATAGCCAGTCAGGGAGGACAGGCCATGACACGGTTTGCACACGGAATGACCTTGACCGAACTGATGGTCGTGATCGCCGTCCTGGCGATCAGTAGCGTGACCATTACTCCTGCCGCGACCCATATTATCCAGCAACAACTCGCGGATCGGGATATTTCCAGGATTCATATGGCCATTGCCAGCGCCCGAACTCGCGCCATCCTGACACAGACCTCCCATACGTTATGCCCGCTCGACAGCAGCAAGCGCTGCAGTTCACTCTGGAATGGCGAATTAACCCTGTTTTCTGACCGTGAGCGTAACCGCACACTGGATGATGACGACCAGGTGTTGCAGCGTATCCCCGCCGCCGATGACACCGTGCTGCGCAGCTACAACCGTATTGCCATCGCCTTCAGCGCCACTGGATTTGCTGGCGGCTACAACGGCTCTTTCGGTTATTGCCGCACCATGCCCGACGGCCAGTACAAAAGCGCCGCTTTTATTCTCTCGCGCATCGGCCGTTTGCGACCGGGCATCGACGCCAACAACAATGATCGCGTCGAGCTGGCCAACGGCCAAGACGTATCGTGTCGCTGAAACCTCACCGACACCAGGCCAGGGCCAGATACCATTTGTCGTCTTCACTACTCCGTTAGTCCAGCATCTCTGGGCCTCACAGGGTCGCAACAGGTACTGTCCTACAATCAGTATGTCGGCGGAGATTTATCATGCACATTCACTGGACCACACAAGCACCCCGGCAACGAGGGTCAACCCTCCTGGTTAGTTTGGGGGTACTCACTGCGATTACCATTGGCGCCACCGTAGCCATGCAACAATCCACCACGCAAGTACGCATGGTGACCAGTATGAATGTTGAAAAACAGACCTTTGCAGCCTCTTATAGCCACCTTAGCCGAGCCGTAAAAAACCTGGGAAACTCCGGTGGTACCCTGCTAACCGATTTGATCACCCGACAAAATGCCAATATCGAGGCACAGATTAATGACGGTGTGGAGGAAAGCGACCTGCAATACAACTCCGAATACATCAATGCCTATTCCGATTTTGGCTGGCAGACCCCGGACGTGGATTTACTCACCGGCGTCGCCGCCACCACCGTGCTGATTACCTACCCTTCCGACCAGATTGCACAGACTGACACCAGCACACCGAATCTGAAAAACACCGAAGGCTCGTCCGGATCAGCCAGCTCTGCCTATCCATTTGTATTAACGGCTACAACGGCCAGTTCAAGCGGCAATATTTCGTCGACCCAGCAGGTTGGCATAAAAAGAATTGGTGCTTCGGCTCAGTAACGACATTCGCGAGGATTATCATGAATACCCGACTTATTAGCTTGTTCTCCCTGCTGTTATTGTTCAGCCCGATCAGCCTGGCAGTCTCTCCCAACCTGATGCGACATGCTGAATTTCATGTACCGCCGCAAGATCTGATCACCTTTTCCAGTGCCGCCATCACCGTCAAGCTGTGTGATGAATGTCAGGCTGAAAGTATTGCCCTGAAAGCCGATACCGCCTTGTTTGAATATGAACAAGCCATTGACCTCAGCCGGGCATCTGAGATTTACCTGCGCAAGAACATCCCGGTTATTTTTATCGGCATCGACCGCCAGCAAAAACTGGTGGACTACATTAACTTTGGCGGCCATGCGCCGGGCGAACACTGAGGAGCCTTCTTATGAAACTCTACTGGCTAACACTGATCGCCCTGGGGCTGTTCAGTCATCGTCCGGTCCTGGCCGACGACACCGAAATTTACGTTCAGACCACCACCACCACAGCGCCGAATGTGGTCTTTATCATGGATACCTCGGGCAGTATGGGCAGCAGCGTCTACGAAGACGGTTCTTATGCCGGCTCTCGCCTGGATGTGGTTCGGGATGCCGCGATTGAGGTGATCAACAGCACAACCGGTATCAACCTCTCCTTGTTCCGCTTCAACAGTTCCAGCTCCGAGGGTGCCTGGATGAGTAGCCCGATGTTATCGATTGATGCTGAAGGCGTCCGTAGCATGGTCGAGGATATTCTCGATTCCTACTCTCCCGGTGGTGCCACCCCGATTACAGAAAGTGTTTATGAAGCGGCGGCCTACCTCCGTGGCGATGCCATGAAATACGGCAAAACCACCACCGCCAACTCCGATTTGTGTATGGTCTGGGAAGAACAGGAAATCGCTGTTACCGGCTCTGGTTCCAGCGGTAGCTCCAGCTCATCTTCTGGCAGTGTTGATACCAGCCTCTGGTGGTTTCAAATGATGGCCGGTGATGATACCTGGGCCATCGAAGACTACTATCTGAAAAACAACAACACTGACTGGAACTCCTGGAACAAGGTCCATAAAAACTACAAGGGAACCTTACTGGATAGCTACGGCGTAACCCAGTCGGAGTACGAAGCCAGTGAACCCGCCTGGTTTATGGTAATGGATACCTGGAGATGGCCATATGTGGTTGATACAGACACCGGGGCTTATACACCATGGGACGACCTGGACAGCTGGTTTCAAAACGCTCTGATCAAAACTTACGGCATCAGTGAATCCGACTATATTGCCTATACAGCCGCCTCTTCTGAAGATGATGATGGCGATGATTCGGGGGATGACAGTGAACCTGCCACAGAAACCATTCTGGTCTGTACCGAGTACCTGAACCTGGATGATACCCACGATGGTAACGGCAATTATATCTCGCCCATCACCGAAGAATGCCAAACCAACCACGTGGTGATTTTCAGTGACGGTGCGCCTTACTACGACACCAGTATCAACTCCAAGGTGAGATCATTACTGACCGAACTGCCCAGTGCCGATTTCCCCAATGACGATGACTTCAGCTCCTCTTGCACCGGTGACGGTGGTTGCGCCGAAGAACTGGCCTATTACCTGTATAACGCCGACAACAGTGATGACTTCAGTGGCCGTCAGCCGATTTATGTGCACACGATTGGTGGTTTTGTCGCCGGCAGCACCCAGGAACGACTCGATGATATGGCCTCTTACGGTGGCGGTGTTGCCGGTAGCGGTTCCGATTCAGACTCCCTGCGCCTGGCGCTGGTCAAGGTTTTTGAAAACATCTCCAAAACCTCCGGTACCTTTGCTGCCCCCGCCGTGGCGGTCAACGCCTATAACAGCTTGGAGCATCTCGACCAGCTGTATTATTCCGTCTTCAGTCCATCCACTGCTGCAGACTGGACCGGCAATATCAAACGCTACCGGCTCGACAGCAGCGGTGACATCATGGACGTTGATGGCGATCTTGCCATCGACTCATCCACCGGCTACTTTTCTGACAATGCCCGCAGCTACTGGACCCTGGATGAAGATGCTCCGGATGGCGAAACCGTCACCAAGGGAGGGATCGCCCGTCGCCTGTCTGATCCTGGCAGCCGCCGTATCATGACCGATATCGCAGGAAGCAGCATCAGCACGACGGACAACCGTATCAGCAGCAGCAATACGTCACTGCCGGACAACCTGCCGAGCGTCGTACCGGATGACGAAAAATCCGACTTTATCCTCTGGCTGGCTGGCTACGACCCCGACTCATCCAGCACTACTCCACGACGGGAAATCGAAGACGCCCTGCACAGCCGCCCGGTATTGATGTCCTACAGTTCCGGCAGCAGCAGCAAAACCGCGCTGTTTGTTGGTACCAACTCGGGCTATCTGCACGCATTTAACACCGATGAGGATAATCCTGAAGAATACTTTGCCTTTATTCCTTCGGATCTGTTTGAAAGCGCTTATGCCTATTTCGACCAAAGTCCTGATCGGACCTACGGTATGGATGGGTATATCTCCAAATATCACATCGACAGTAACAGCAACAATATCGTCGACTCCGGAGAAAAAGCATATCTGTACAGCGGCATGCGCCGTGGCGGACGAAACTATTACGCACTCGACGTCAGTGATCTTGATTCCCCAACACTGGCCTGGACCATTGAAGGCGGCAGCGGTGATTTTGCTGAGCTGGGACAAACCTGGTCCAAGATGCTGCCAATTACCGTACTGTGGAAAGGTGAGCAAACCGATGTACTGGTCTTTGCCGGTGGTTATGACGAGGCTGAAGACGACTATACCAAGCGCACCGCCCACAGTATGGGTAACGCCATTTATATGGTTGACCCGACTACTGGAGAGCTGCTCTGGAAAGCCTCGAAATCCAGCGGCAATCTGAGGCTGAGTGATATGACCAGTGGCATAGTTGGTGATCTGGTACCTGCCGATAACGATGGCGATGGTGACGTTGACACTATGTATGCCGCAGACCTCGGTGGTCGTATCTGGCGTATAGACTTCGCCCAGGAAGACAGCCTGTCCAATAATGCCTCTACTTTTGCAACCGGCGGCATGATTGCCGACCTGGGTAATGACGAGACCGAAATCAATAACGTCCGGTTTTTCGCCACACCGGATCTGACTTACTCGTCACGGGATACTTTTCTGGATAAAACCACCGGTTACAGTTACGCCGCCAGTCGCTACCAGCTGGTCATCGGCTCTGGCTACCGGGCGCACCCGTTAAACACCATCACCAAGGACCGTATCTATATCATCAACGATTTTGATGTAGATGCGGCACCGGAAACGTACACAGCGCTAACGCAGGATGATCTGGTTGATTACGACGATATCGCAACAGCCGATACCGACGATCTCAAGAACGGGGTCTACCTCGACTTGTCAGGCAGTGGCGAAAAAGTACTTTCCAATGCCATCTCATTAAATTACTACAGCTATATCAACAGTTATCAGCCAACGGATGAGGCTTATCGTTCCGGTTGTGAACCAGATACTGGCCAGAGCACCCTGTACGTCCTGTCCTTGCAGTACACCGCCGGTGAACTCTCGGTCTACAAGGATGAGATTGAATCCAACTTCCCCGGTATCCAGGACACCCCGGTTGTTGTGTACCAGGAAACTGCACAGCCCGTTGATGAAGATGATGAGGAAGAAGATCAGGACAGCACCGTCATCACTTCCAAGCCCACTATCGTCAATGGCACCACTACCGTTGATGCCCTGGGCGCATCAGACCCGGTTGAACAAACCTTCTGGAGGGAATTGGAACAATGATTCAGGCCAGACGGGTTGCAGTATCAGCAAGGGGACCAGTGGCAGGGCTTACCCTGATCGAACTGATGATCACCATCGCGGTATTCGCCATTCTGGCTGCGGTGGGCACCCCTTCCATGACTCGTTACCTGAATAACCAGACTGCCGACCGGATTGCCCGACAGCTGCATACCGACATTCAGTATGCCCGCAGCCATGCCGCCAATTACAAGCTGACGGTTAATGTTCAGCCCAAATCCGGCAGCTGGAGCAATGGCTGGGAGGTCCGCGAGGCCACATCCAATACCATCCTGCGCCAGTCCAGCCTGGATTCCAGCGACGGTACCATCACGGCATCCTCCATGGGTTCCGGGCTTTTATCCTTCAATGGTGCCGGTCGCGCAACCGCCGTCGGAGCCTTGACCATCAAGATTACCGGCTGCAGCGGAAACAGGGTATACCGCATAGAAATACTGGCGATTGGTCAGATCATTCGATCGGAGAGTGCATGTTGATCCAAAGCAAGCGGAGCATATCCGCCACAAAAGGTTTCAGCCTGATAGAAATTCTGGTGACTGTCGCCATTACCACCGTCGGGCTGGTTGGACTGGTGGCTCTGTTGCTGGAGTCTGACCGTTCAGCCCAGGATTCGACCAGTCGCTCCCTGGCGGCCTGGATGATCGATGACCTGACCAACCGTATCATGGCCAATCAGGATGCCGTTGCCAGTTATGACACTGGCGCAGCGGCAGTCAGCTGCGCCGCTCGCCCGACCATGTGTGCCTACTATCACGATGGCACTTCACGCAAGGCCAGCGCCAATTGCAGCGGCGCTCAAATGGCGGCGTTTGATTTATGGGACGTGGCCTGCCCTTCTGATGTATCGGTAACAGACTCCGATATTACCCGCGCCGGTAATGCCGACTTTCTTGCACCGCCTTCCCTCGTTGTTGATGTACAGGCCGGACTCGGCGTCGGTGCTTCGTCAACCCAGGTGCAAATCACGATAACCTGGGATGTCAGAACCTCAGGTACCCTGGATGATGGCAGCACCAACTATCTGAACGAAGGCGACATTACCAACCGTACCGACTCTCTTTCAACGGAGATCGACTTGTGAAAACGTTACCGATAAAACAGCAGGGCATGACACTGATCGAGTTAATGATCGCCGGGATTATCTCGATCATTATCGGTCTGGCTGTGATGCAATTAATGGTCGGCTCCAACCGTGCATCCAACCGTATTGATGGCATGTCACAAGTGCAAGAGAGTGCCCGCTTCACCCTCACCTGGCTATCCAAGCAGGTTCGCCACGGAGGATTCAACCCAGACCTGTTTGGTGAGGCCATTCAACCCGTTGCCGACCTTTGCAGCGATGCCACCCTGATACCTCCAGCCGCCAATGCGGACTGCAACTGGGAATCCACAGATCAGGCCGGTGACCGACTGGCCATCCGCCGCACCTTTGAAGATTCAACGGCGAATACCTGGGACCAGACGACCTGTAGCGGTGTCGACCTGGCAGGGGCGGGCGTTGCTTCGGGTTCAGTGATCGTTGATGTGTACTGGGTTGCACTGGATACCAGCGGTGGTACTGATGATGAATATGACGATGTCTTGCGCTGTGCCAGCTATCTGGAAAATGATGCCGGTTCTGACACCATTCTCGGAGACGGTGTACAGACGATTGCCTCCGGGATCGAATCCTTTCAGGTGCTGTATACCGACCCGGGCGCAGGCAACACCAATGCCAGCCGTTATGTCAGCGCCGACCTCGCCACTCTGGCCGACGTTACAGCTGTCCGTATTGCTATCCTGACCAAAGCGTTCAGCGATGCAGCCCGAGTCGATGGTACCCGCAGCTATCTGGTACTGGATGCTGATCCGATTACCCGGACAGATAATATACCGCGTCAGATTCTTGAAACGACTGTATTTTTCCCGAACCGCTAACCTTCACCATGAAGGCTATTTCCCGATCGACAACAGGAAACCTGAAACCGATGAGATTGCCAGCCCACCTTGCTCCCAGCCGAGGTTTTACCCTGATTGAACTGATGATTGTGATCGCCATTATCGGCATTCTGGCAGCAATCGTTATACCTGGCTATCACAGCTATATAAGCCGGGCCATTCGTGCAGACACTGCCCAGGAATTATCACGTATCATGGCCGCCCAGGAACGTTATTATTCCGATGAGCTGACCTACACCACGGATTTGAGCAAACTGGGACTGACTCTCAGCAGCGGCTATTACCTGATCAAAAGCGGCGATACCACCGCCTACAAAGTGAGTGCTTCCAGTTGCTCTGGTGCTTCCCTGAGCCAATGTATCCAGATCACTGCCACGGCGGTCGGCAGCCAGGCAAGCGACGGTAATCTGGTACTGGACTCCACCGGTACCCAGACCCGTACCGTAGGCAGTGACGTCTTCGAATGGTAAAACACCGGCCAGCCGGTATTGGTTGACGGTCTGCGGCTATCGCAAATGACGGTCGGCCAACCAACCACCGTCAGCTGGCGTCAGACCGGGCTCAGACTTCGCTCAAGCGCAATTCCTTGGGCAGCGAAAACACCACGTTTTCTTCGGTTCCCTGAACTTCTTCAGGGGTCCGACCACCCAGATTCACCAGGCACTGCACTACTTCTTTCACCAGCACTTCCGGGGCTGATGCACCGGCCGTCACCCCTACGTGGCCAATGTCGTTCAGCCATTCAGGGCGGATTTCGCTGGCGTTATCAACCAGATAGGCCTTGGCTCCCATACGCTCCCCCAGCTCGCGCAAGCGATTCGAGTTTGAGCTGTTGGGTGAACCAACCACCAACAGGACTTCACATTCAGCAGCCAGTTGTTTCACGGCATCCTGCCGGTTCTGGGTGGCGTAGCAAATATCATTCTTGCGTGGCCCCTGAATAGCAGGGAACTTCTGTCTCAGGGCATCGATTACCTTGGCGGTATCGTCCATCGACAAGGTCGTCTGGGTCACATAAGACAACCGGGAGGCGTCACGGACAGACAGGTTGGCGACATCCTCTTCATTTTCAACCAGGTAAATACTGCCACCCCGGCTGTAATCGTATTGCCCCATGGTGCCTTCCACTTCGGGATGGCCTTTATGTCCAATCAGCACACACTCGCTGCCATCGGCACTGTACCGGGCCACTTCAAGGTGGACCTTGGTAACCAGTGGGCAGGTGGCATCAAAAACCTTGAGGTGGCGGTCAGTGGCATTCTTGCGTACCGCCTGGGCCACACCATGGGCAGAAAAGATAACAATGCTGCCGTCCGGTATTTCATCCAGCTCATCCACAAAGATGGCGCCACGCTGGCGTAAATCGTTCACCACAAACTTGTTGTGTACCACTTCATGGCGCACATAAATCGGTGGCTCGAACAATTCCAGTGCCCGGTTGACGATATCGATAGCCCGATCAACCCCCGCACAAAATCCGCGTGGATTGGCGAGTTTAATTTGCATGGCTGATCTCTGTCGGTTTGACGTCAAGAATCTGAACCTCGAATGTCAGGATTTTACCTGCCAGAGGATGATTAAAATCCACCTCGACCCACTCGCCTTCCACACTGGCAATCACGCCTGGCAGCTCGGTGTTGGATGCATCCGCAAATGACACCACCAGACCGGGAGAAATCGGCAAGTCCGCGGCAAAGTCGGAACGCTTCATCCGCTGGACATTGTTCGGGTTATGCTGGCCAAAAGCGTGTTCAGGAGCAACACTGAAGGTTTCATGAGCTCCGGGGGCCAAACCTACAAGCAGGCTTTCAAAGCCTTCTGGCAAATTGCCATCACCAATCACCAGCTGCGCAGGCGTGGTATCAAAGGTTGAGTCAATCACCTGGCCATCTGCCAGTTTCAGGGCAAAATGCAGGGATACCGTGCTGCCACTGGAAATAATGTCTGCGGCCATGAGTTCACCTCTTGTTAGGCGTTTGTTGGGCGCTCGCCAGATACCGGGTTACGCCAATGTATGTCAGCCGTACGGATTCAATCGCTGCGACTGACGGAGTCAGAAGCCGGTTTCTGTGTGCTGATGCTGTCCCGTATCACGTCGATTGCCATCATAATGGCCCCTACCGTAATGGCAGAGTCCGCAATATTGAAGGCAGGAAAATACGCGTTGTCCCAATGCACGGAAATAAAGTCAATCACATGACCAAACAGCACCCGGTCGACCAGATTGCCCACCGCGCCCCCCAGAATCAGTGCCAGTGACACCGCCAGCCAGGGTTGGCTGCGCGGTAAGCGCCGCATCCAGACCATCAGCATGACACTGACGGCGGCTGAGATAATCGTAAAGAACCAGCGTTGCCAGCCCGGCTGGTCGGCCAGCAAACTGAATGCAGCCCCCTTGTTATACAGCAAGGTAAAATCCAGCACCGGTAACAGATATACCGGATTGCCATAGTGCAGCCAGGCTTCGGCCATTTGTTTGGTGGCCAGATCAATGACCAGAACCAGCAGGCTGAGCCACGACCAGATCAGGGCGCTGTTTTTTATCGATGTCATCAGGCGTACAGGCGAACTTCGCCCTCTCCCTCAACGTTGTCGATGCAACGGCGACACAGCGTTGGATGGGCGGCATCGCTGCCAACCGTCTCGCTGTGATGCCAGCAACGCTCACATTTTTCTGCTGTCGAGGCGACGACACTGACGCGCAAGTCGCTCAGGTCAGTGGCTTCGCCTTGCTCATCATCCCATGCTGCCACCCGGGCTGAAGACGTCATCAGCACAAAGCGTAATTCATCACCCAGTTGCTCCAGCGCCACTCGCAGTTCGGCATTGGCGTACAGCACCAGATCTGCTCCCAGGCTGGCACCGATCAGCTTGTCACTACGGGCTTTTTCCAGCTGGCCATTTACGGCTTCCTTGACCTTGAGAATGGTTTGCCAGTACCCGTTGTCGAAGCCGTTATCAGACACAACCGGAAAGTCGGTGTACCACTCGGCCAACAACACAGAGGCATCACGATCACCGGGCAAGTTGTCCCAGATTTCTTCCGCAGTAAAGGACAATACCGGGGCAATCCAGCGAGCCATGGCTTCCAGTACATGGAACAACGCCGTCTGGGCACTGCGACGCGGCAAGCCATCATGTTTGCCGGTGTATTGACGGTCCTTGATGATATCCAGATAGAAGCCACCCAACTCACTGACACAGAAATTCATCAACGTTTTGGTCAGCCCCTTGAAATCGTAATCCAGGTAGAAGGCGATCACCTTCTCTTGCAGGGTGCGGGTGTATTCCACAATCCAGGCGTCCAGCGGCAGCAGTTGTTCACCGGCCACCAGATCTGTTTTTGGATCAAAACCATGAATATTGGCCAACAGGAAACGACAGGTATTACGTACCCGACGGTAGGCATCGGCGTTGCGCTTGAGAATCTCGTCCGAGACGGTCATTTCACCGCTGTAGTCGGTATCGGCCACCCACCAGCGCAGGATGTCGCCACCCAGGCTGTTAAGCACTTTCTGTGGTTCAACCGTGTTGCCCAGGGATTTGGACATCTTGCGACCGTTGGCGTCGACGGTGAAACCATGGGTCAGCACCGTTTTATAGGGGGCATGGCCATACGCCGCCACACTGGTCAGCAAGGAACTCTGGAACCAGCCACGATGCTGGTCAGAACCTTCCAGATACATATCGGCCGGGAAGGTCAGTTCTTCACGACGCTGACAAACGGAAGTATGGGTGACGCCGGAGTCAAACCATACATCCAGGGTATCCGTCACCTTGACGTAGTCGGCGGCTTCATCGCCCAACAGTTCCGCGGCATCCAGTTCAAACCAGGCATCAATACCCACGGCTTCTACTTTTTGCGCTACCTGTTCAATCAGTTCGGCAGTACGGGGATGCAATTCACTGCTGTCTTTATGGACAAACAGCGCGATCGGTACACCCCAGGTACGCTGACGCGAAATACACCAGTCCGGCCGGTCGGTCAGCATGCCTTCAATACGGGCCTTGCCCCAACCCGGGCGCCATTCCACTGCGTTTTCCACTTCGTCCATGGCCTGCTGCAGCAAGCCATTCTGATTCATGGCAATAAACCACTGGGGCGTTGCCCGGAAAATAATCGGGGTTTTGTGACGCCAGCAGTGTGGATAACTGTGGGTGATATTGGCTTTTTTCAGCAACGCACCACATTCATTAAGAATGGCCAATACCCGGAAGTTACCCTTGTTCGCGGTGCTTAACCCGGTCAGTTCCAAGGCTTGCAAGGTGGCGTTATCGATAAAATTGCCGTGGCTGTCGACCAGCATCTCGGCGGAGCGGATGCCGAAGGTCTGACACACGCTGTAGTCATCCGCGCCGTGCATTGGAGCGGTATGGACAGAGCCGGTACCGGAATCGGCGGTGACGTGCTCGCCGGTGATGATCGGTACGTATTTTTCGGCGCTATCGGCTGCAGGCATAAAAGGGTGTCGAACCACAAACGGAGCGCTGTCACCAGCCGCCAGTTGTTCCGGAGTCCAACCCAATACTGCGCCCTTGGCAGTAGCCACCACCTCGTAATCACTGGCATCAATGCCATAACGGGCCATTGAGTCAGCCACCAGGTCGGCCGCCAGCACCAATAGTTCATCCTGTTCTTTCAGCAGTACCAGCGAGTATTCCAGCGTCGGGTGTACCGATACGGCTTCGTTCGCCGGCAGAGTCCAGGGAGTGGTTGTCCAGATCACAATGCTGGCCGTTTTACTCGCCAGTGTCGCTTCGGCACCAAAGGCCGCCAGCAACTGCGCGGTATCCGGGAAAGCAAACTTCACATCAATCGCTACGGACTTTTTATCCTGGTGCTCAACTTCCGCTTCCGCCAATGCAGAACCACATTCCGGGCACCAGTTCACTGGCTTGAAGCCCTTGTGCAGGTGGCCCTTGTCGATGATTTTGCCCAGCGTACGAATGATGTCCGCTTCGGTTGTAAAATCCATGGTGAGATAAGGGTTATCCCAGTCTCCCAACACCATCAGGCGTTTGAAGTCCTCGCGCTGGCCATCGACCTGTTTGGCGGCGTATTCGCGGCAATGACGACGAAATTCACTGGCGCTGACCTTGTCACCAGCCTTGCCTACCTGCTCTTCCACTTTCAGTTCAATCGGCAAGCCATGGCAATCCCATCCCGGTACATAAGGAGCATCAAAGCCACTCATGGTCCGTGACTTGACGATCATGTCTTTCAGAATCTTGTTAACGGCGTGACCAATATGAATCTTGCCATTGGCGTATGGCGGGCCATCATGCAGGATAAACTTGTTACGACCCGCACGTGCCGCACGAATCTGCTGGTACAGCCCCATTTTTTCCCAACGAGCCAGCATGTCAGGCTCTCGCTTGGCCAAATTACCGCGCATGGGAAATTCGGTATCCGGTAAATTCAGGGTCGATTTGTACTGGCTGTCCACTTTATCGTTCATAACGGGTCACTTCTGATAAATTCAATTCGGTCGTCGTTATCCGGGTCGATCCCGAATCACGGAAAGAGTATGGCAATGTGGCGAAATAATGCTGGGCCGAGCGTTTGTCATCGTCAATAGCGGCTTGTAGTGATTCCAGGCCATCAAAGGCACGCTCACCACGAATACGATGCCAGAATTCGACCGTCAGATGCTGGCCATACAGATCACCGGAAAATCCGAACAGGTGAACCTCCAGTGACGGCTCAGGCTTCAGGCTGATGGTCGGTTTGATTCCGACATTGGCCACTCCCAGATATTCTTCGCCGGTCTCCTGGATGCGTGTGGCCACGGCATACACTCCACACAAAGGCAGGCGGCGGCGATGGATCATCACATTGGCGGTGGGAGTATTCAGCGTACGGCCCAGTTCCCGGCCGTGGGCAACCCGCCCGGACATGCGATAGGTACGCCCCAGCAACTTGCGCACTTCGCCCAGACGGTTGGCTTCCAGCTCCTTGCGGATACGGGTACTGCTGACGCGTTCTCCGGCCACCAGAAAGGTCGAGGAGTCCTGCACCACAAAACCATATTGCTGGCCAGCACCGGCCAGCAGCGCATAATCACCCCGGCGATCACAGCCAAAGCGGAAGTCATCTCCCACGATCAGATGGCGAATACCGAGCGTATCCACCAGTACCTGCTTGATAAAATCATCCGCCGACATTGATCGCAGCGCCTGATTAAACGGCAGGCACAGAACGTAATCGACGTGATCGGCATCAAGATCAAGTAATTTCTCGCGCAGATTGGCCAGTCGCGCGGGGGCTTGGTCCGCGGCAAAAAATTCCTTGGGCTGCGGCTCAAAAATCATTACCAGCGTTGGCACAGCCAACCCGGTTGCCGCTGCATGGAGTCCATGCAAAATAGCCTGATGCCCCAGATGCAAGCCATCAAAATTACCAATGGTGATCGCACAGCCAGAGAATTCCGCTGGAATATTATGTAAGCCTCGCAGCAGACGCATGAGCGATGACAGTCCTCAGTGATTCAGTTACCGGAACAAACAGATAACCAGACAAAAATACAAGGGGCTGGATTATAGCCAAGGCACCGCGCCGGGAACAGTCAAACACCGGAAACAGCCGCTATAGACTGAATTTAGCCTCGAACCACCCCATCAAGCGCAGCGGGCACCAGCCCTCTAGTCAAACAAGGCACCACGCAAGTGCCGGGGCCGCAGCCCGGCAACAAGCAACACCAGCACATAGACGACAACGCCCGAAACAACCACCAGCGTCATTTGTACCATACGTTCAGAAGCTGACCACAGCAGCCAATCGGCCACATCCCCCATGAGCCACCAGGTCACTCCCAGCAAGGCAGCATTTGCCAATGCCAGCTTGGCCATAAACCCCAACCAGCCACGACTGTGTTGCAGCACCCCGGCTTTGCGCAACCCCAGATATAACATCAGAGCATTAAAGTACGATGAGATAGCGGTGGCCAGCGCCAGTCCGACATGGGCAAATGGCAATACCAGCGCCAGATTAAACACCATATTCACGACCATCGCCTGAATACCAATACGTACCGGTGTGCGGGTATCCTGCCGTGCATAATAACCGGGAGCCAAGACCTTGATCAGCATAAAGGCCAACAGGCCCGAGGCGTAAGCTTGCAAGGCGACCGACATTTGCTCAATGTCATAAGTCGTCATTTCACCGTGATAAAAAATGGTTGCCATCAACGGCTGAGCCAACAGTGCCAGCGCCAGGGCTGCCGGTAATGCCAGCAGCAACACCATGCGCACCGCCCAATCGAGCGTACGAGCAAAACCCTCAGCCTGTTCTCCAGCATGCTTACTCGACAGCGCAGGCAAGATCACCACACCAATGGCGATGGCAAAAATTCCCAGCGGCAGGTTATTGAGCCGATCGGCATAATACAGCCAGCTGACGCTGCCATCTTCCAGAAATGATGCCAGTACCGTATCCAGCAACAGATTAATCTGACTGACCGACACCCCGAACAAAGCCGGTATCATCAAGCTGACAATACGTCGAACCCCTTCATCATCCCGTTTTACCGTCGGCCGCACCAACAGCTGCAAGCGGGCGAGAAACGGCAGCTGAAACAGCAATTGCAGCAGTCCGGCAAAAAAGACTCCCCAGGCCAATGCAAACAATGGCTCCTCAAACCAATCAACCATCAGCCATGTTGCGGCAATCAGTGTCAGATTCAGCAACACCGGAGTAAAAGCCGGGATGGCAAAACGGCCGTAACTGTTCAGCACCCCACCCGCAAAGGCCGTCATGGCAATAAACAACAGATAAGGAAAGGTAATACGCAGCAGATCCCCGGTCAGGGCAAATTTTTCCGGATTGGTAGCAAAACCGGGGGCAAACAACCAGGGCAGGTAGTCCGCCGCTAACAACGCCAGTGTCGTCACCGTCAGCAATGCCAGACCCAGGGTACCGGATACCCGCGACACCAGCAGTTGCACCTCATCCAGAGAACGACGGGTACGGTATTCACTCAGTACCGGAACAAAAGCGACCGAGAAGGCACCTTCGGCAAACAGGCGACGAAAAAAATTGGGGATTTTAAAAGCCACCAGAAAGGCATCAACCCGGGTGCCAAAATACTGTGCCACCACAATATCACGCACCAGCCCCAGCACCCGACTGAGCAAGGTGAACACGCTGACGACCGATGAAGAACGCAGCAGACTACTGCCTGTCGACCGGGCACCCGCTTCCGTGGTTGTTGACGATGCTGCTTTTTGTTTGTCCACGACGGATTTCTCTTGTTGTACAACCTGGTACGGGCTGCGCAGGATGCTTCACCCAGAAGGGCCTTGCCAACAGACAGCCACAAAAAAGCCCGCAAAAGCGGGCTTTTTTATCGTCGAAAGGCCTTAGCCTTTCAGCGCAACAACCTGCGAATTCAGACGGCTTTTGGTACGGGCTGCAGTGTTTTTATGCAGAATACCTTTGTTGACCATCTTATCGATATACGGTTGGGCTTTAACGAACGCAGCTTGGGCCTGTTCGTAGTTATCAGACGCTACAGCAGCGTGTACTTTCTTGATGTAGGTACGCACCATAGAACGCAGTGCGATCGTACGGGCACGGCGTTTGATAGCCTGACGGGCGCGTTTACGAGAACCAGCAGAATTTGCCACAGTCGGCTCCTTAATAAGGGGTTTAGTGAATTCCAAGAGGGCCGGGATTATCCCGGCCAGCCCCTTTCATGTCAACAAGAAGTCGCTTTATTTCAACAAACTGGCCGGTTTTCTTGCAACTTAGCCGATAACAACCTTATCGAACGATTTAACCAGGTCATCCACTGCTTTCATTTGCTTCAAATAAACTTCCAGCTTATCGAGTGGCAAGGCGCAAGGGCCATCACATTTGGCTTCTGCAGGGTTAGGGTGAGCCTCGATAAACAGGCCACCAATACCCAACGCCATCCCCGAACGCGCCAGTTCAAACGCCTGCTGACGACGCCCATCCGCCGAATCCGTACGACCACCCGGGCGCTGCAACGCATGGGTCGCATCAAAGATAACCGGTGCCATGGGTTTCATATCATCCATACCGAGCATATCAACCACCAGGTTGTTATAGCCGAATGAAGAACCACGCTCACACAACATCACCCGCTCGTTACCGGCTTCGGCAAATTTCTTGATGATATGACGCATTTCATGCGGTGCCAGAAACTGGGGTTTTTTCACATTAATGGCAGCACCTGTCTCAGCCATCGCCACCACCAGATCGGTCTGACGCGCCAGAAAAGCCGGTAACTGAATCACATCAACCACCTCGGCAACAGGAGCTGCCTGATAGGTTTCATGAACGTCGGTAATAATTGGCACATCAAACGTTGCCTTGATCTCTTCAAAGATCTTCAGGCCTTCTTCCATACCGGGACCGCGATAGGAGTTGATCGAGGAGCGGTTCGCCTTGTCAAACGACGCCTTGAAGACATACGGAATACCCAGGCGAGTGGTTACTTCCACATAATGCTCACAAATGGCCATGGCAAGATCACGGCTCTCAAGCACATTCATACCGCCAAACAGGGTAAAAGGCTTGTCGTTGCTGACTTCCAGACCGCCAAAGGCTACCGACTCAATCATAGTGTTCCTCAGATATACATTTAGAAAGTTCAGGGACTCAGACGTGTACCCTGCACGAATGAGGCGCAAAGCAATAATAACGGTGTATTGCGTCTGTCTGGTTATATTACCACCAGATTATCCCTGTGGATCATTTCCTGTTCCACAACAAAACCCAGCACCTGTTCCAACTCGGACGACGGTGTGCGCAAGATCTTGTTGGCTTCACTGCGACTGTAATTCACCAGCCCTTTGGCAACCAGCTCGCCACGTTCATTTTTACAGGCAACCACTTCGCCGCGCTCAAAGCGGCCATTCAGCGCCACCACACCAATCGGCAGCAGACTGCGATGACCATTACGCAGGGCATTTACCGCCCCATCGTCCAGAATCAATTCCCCGCGAGTCTGCAGGTGACCGGCAATCCACTGCTTGCGCGCCGCAACTGGCTCGCGATCAGCCACCAACAAGGTGCCCAGCAGTTCACCCGCACGCAAACGCGGCAACACACTCTCAATCCGGCCGCCGACAATCAGGGTATCCGCTCCGGAACGGGATGCCAGAGACGCCGCTCGTACCTTGGTGACCATGCCACCACGCCCCAACGCACCACCGCTGCCCGCCATATCGGCAATGGCAGGGTCAGACGCCTTGGCTTCCAGTACCAGCTCGGCATCCGGGCAGGAACGGGGATCGGCAGTGAACAGCCCTTGCTGATCGGTCAGAATCACCAGTACATCAGCCTCTACCAGGTTGGCAACCAGAGCGCCCAGCGTATCGTTATCCCCAAAGCAGATTTCATCGGTTACAACGGTGTCATTTTCATTCACCACCGGCACCACACCCAGATTCATCAGAGTGCGTAACGTGCTGCGAGCGTTAAGATAACGGGTACGGTTACTGAGGTCATCATGGGTCAGCAACACCTGGGCGGTGAGCCGGTCATGTTTACCAAAAGCGGTTTCATAAGCCTGCACCAACCCCATCTGCCCGACCGCTGCCGCCGCCTGCAACTGATAAAGTTCTTCCGGTCGTTTATGCCAGCCAAGACGGGTCATACCGGCGGCAACCGAGCCGGACGAGACCAGAATAATATCGTGCCCCAGGCGCTGTAATTCGGCCATCTGATCAACCCAGGATTGCATCCCTTCGAGATCAAGACCCTGGCCGTCATTGGTCAGCAGAGCGCTGCCAATCTTGATAACCCAGCGCTTTTTCTGCGCCAGCCGAATACGATGCTGCTGAATTTGCTGTTGAGAGTCCAAAGCCATTCCAAAAGCTATTGATGCAAGGCCATGGCAGAAAGCAATGGCCGGGATACTGGGACAACCTGGCTGGCGCGGCAATCACACCAACAGGGAGCCAACCAGCGACGTGGTAACCGCGGCGGCTACCTGAAAACTATTCGTTAAGATAAACAACTTCGACGTCGTAGTCATCGTCGTCGTCATTGTCGTTTGACGCCGCCCGAATCGCAGCCCGCTCAGCGCGATGCCGCTCTTCCAGCTCTTCGATACGTTCGCGGGCTTCTTCTTCGACCACTTCGCGCTCCCGCTCGATCTGGGCAGCAAACTCTTCGTCCTGCTCAGCCCGCAGGCGGCGTTCTTCGATATATTCCATAATGTCGCAACTCAACGGGAAAGTACCATCCTTGTTGATTGCAGCAATCTGGTAAACCGGGCCTTGCCAGTCCAGCTTGTCCAGAACGTCCTGACAGGCGGCTTGTCGCTCGTCTTCCGGCAACAGATCCAGCTTGTTCAGAATCAGCCAGCGATCCCGCTTGACCAGTCCGGGAGAAAAATACTCCAGCTCATCGATAATGGTACGCGCACACTCTGCAGGATCAGCGCCATCCGGTGGAGCCATATCCACAATATGCAGTAACAAATGAGTCCGCACCAAATGCTTCAGAAAGCGAACACCCAAGCCCGCACCTTCTGATGCACCTTCGATCAGCCCGGGAATATCGGCAATCACAAAACTGCGATGCTGCTCTATGGAAACCACCCCCAGATTCGGCACCAGTGTGGTGAAGGGATAGTCAGCAACCTTCGGGCGAGCGGCAGAGACAGACCGGATAAAGGTAGATTTACCAGCATTGGGCAAGCCCAGCAAACCGACATCAGCCAGTACTTTCAACTCCAGCTTGAGGTTACGTGACTCTCCCTCTTGCCCTGGTTTGGTCTGGCGTGGTGCCTGGTTGGTACTCGACTTGTAACGGGTATTCCCAAGACCGTGAAAACCACCCCGAGCCACCATCAGGCGTTGGCCGATTGCCGTCAGATCACCCAGCGTCTCACCGGTATCTTCGTCGATCGCCGTGGTACCGACAGGTACCGGCAAGACAATATCTTCACCTTTGGCACCGGTACAGTTACGACTGGCGCCACCCTGACCGTTCTGGGCGCGATGACGCCGGGTATAACGATAATCCACCAGCGTATTGATCGAGTCGTTGGCTTCAAGATACACCGAACCACCGTCACCGCCGTCGCCGCCATCCGGGCCGCCTTTAGGAATGAACTTTTCGCGACGAAAGCTCAAACAGCCGTTGCCGCCCTTTCCCGCTTCAACTGTAATTCGTGCTTCGTCAACGAACTTCATATCGATACCTCAAAAAAACATACAAAAACGCCCCAACTGCAAGCAGCTGGGGCGCTTTTTACGGCAAACCAACCGCCGACAACCTTGAACCGGTTGTCGATCAGGCAGGAACGACGCTAACAGTCTTGCGATTGTTTGGACCTTTCACTTCAAATTTGACAACGCCTTCGGCAGTTGCAAACAGAGTGTGGTCACGAGCAACACGGACATTGTCACCGGCGTGTACACGAGTGCCACGCTGACGAATAATGATTGCGCCTGCTTTTGCTGCCTGGCCGCCGTACAGTTTCACGCCAAGGCGTTTACTTTCGGAATCGCGACCGTTCTTGGTAGAACCACCAGCTTTTTTGTGAGCCATGCTTCTTTCTCCTTCTGAGGGACCACTACAACACTGCGGATGCGGTGACCGTCATTCACAGTCACCCGGGCCCAAATTGAATTTAAAAAAATTAGCCAGCGATGCTGGTGATTTTCAGTTCAGTGAACCACTGACGGTGGCCCATTTGTTTCATGTGGTGCTTACGACGCTTGAACTTCATGATTTTCACTTTCTTGTGACGACCATGGGCAACCACTTCTGCCGTTACTTTAGCGCCTTCAACCACAGGAGTGCCAATTTTAACGTCATCGCCGTTACCAATCAGCAAAACTTTTTCCAGTTCAACCGCATCACCTGTTGCTACTTCCAGTTTTTCAACTTTCAGTGTTTGGCCTTCTTCAACACGGTATTGCTTACCGCCGGTAATTACTACTGCGTACATGAGGTTCTCCACCTGCTGCATTTTTAGCCGGGCCTCTGATCAGCACCGGTCCATAACCGAATACGCTACTTTCACAACCTGCTTCTACTGGGAACGCACGGGTTACCATATGGCAGGGAGCTGAAATTCGGGCGCGAGACTGTACCTCAGAGCAAGCTGCGTTGCAAGTCGGAGATTCTCGCATTTCCTTGACAGTGTCGACGCTCAACTCTAGCATTTGCGGCAGTTTTCCCGAGACATTATGAATATGCCGTCATCCAACATCACATCCCCATCTCCGGCCCCGTCCATGTCGCTGGCCGACATACTGACATGTGTTGATGATGATTTTCAGGCGGTCAACCGGCTCATCAACGAGCAGCTGGAATCCCGCGTTCCACTGGTCGAAAAAATCGCTGACTATATCGTCAACAGTGGTGGCAAGCGCATCCGGCCATTGCTGGTGCTTCTGAGCGCCCGGGCATTGGGCAACTGCGATCAGGGTGCGATCAAACTGGCGGCCATTATCGAGTTCTTGCACACCGCCACCCTGTTGCACGACGATGTGGTGGATACCTCGGACATGCGCCGGGGCAACCCGACCGCCAATGCCAAATGGGGTAATGCTCCCAGCGTACTGGTCGGTGACTTCCTTTACAGCCGCTCGTTTAACATGCTGGTGGAACTGGCCAACCTCAAGGTAATGGATATTCTTTCCTCGACCACCTGTGTGATTGCCGAAGGCGAGGTGCTGCAGCTGACCAACGTCAAAAACCCGAATATCACCGAAGCCCAGTATATGGACGTGATTCAGGGTAAAACCGCACAACTGTTTGAAGCCTCAACCCACGGCACCGCCGCCCTGCTGCAAGCTCCGGATGACATCCAGGAAGCGCTGCGTATTTACGGCAAGGAACTGGGGCTGGCCTTCCAGTTAATCGACGATGTTCTGGATTACGAAGGCAATGCCGCCGATCTCGGCAAAAACGTTGGTGATGACCTGGCGGAAGGCAAGCCAACACTGCCACTGATTCATGCCATGGCCAATGCCGATGAAACCGGCCGCAAACTGGTGCGCCAGGCCATTCGCAAAGGTGGTCTGGATAACATGGAGGATGTCATGGCCGTGGTCACACATACCCGCTCAATGGAGTACACCCGCAACAAAGCCAATGCCTGTGT
The DNA here is from genome assembly GCF_030689165.1 of Oceanobacter sp. 4_MG-2023. Lineage (NCBI taxonomy): Bacteria > Pseudomonadati > Pseudomonadota > Gammaproteobacteria > Oceanospirillales > Oceanospirillaceae > Oceanobacter > Oceanobacter sp. 4_MG-2023. The sequence goes on from NZ_JAUYVV010000029.1 coordinate 36,113, forward strand.
GCAACGGGCCGAACAACAGCTGCAACTTTTACCCCAATCGGCGGCCAAAGACGCCCTGATTGCTCTGGCCAGAATCGCCGTCCAGCGCAAAACCTAACTCTACCCACCCAGAACCGGGGATTTTTATGCAGGTTGTTGCCAGATATCTGATTGCCATCCTGGCGCTGCTCGCCCTGACGCCTACTGTCCAGGCCGGGCTATTTGATCCACTCGGCGGCGCTGAACCCAAATTTTTACCGGTGGAACAGGCTTTTCCACTCCAGACAGATATTGATGGCGGCCTGTTAATTGCCCAATGGCAAACCCCGCCTGGCTACTATTTGTATCAACATCGTATTTATCTGAGCCAGGATGACATACAGCAGGACCCTGCCAGCTTTTCAGAACCCGGCATTGATAAATACGACGAAGCCTTTGGCGATATCATTGCCCATTACGGCCCACGGGAAGTTATCTTCAAGCTGGATTCATTCAGTGCCGGTGTCGTTACCCTCCACTACCAGGGTTGCGCCGATGCCGGGCTGTGTTACCCACCCCAGCGTATCAATATCACCATTGCGGCCAGTGACCTTCCATCAGCCAGTCCGGTCCCCGCAGCTGCCACACCATCGGCTCCCTGGGAAAATACCGCAACAGATACCGCAACTACCGCAGCAGGCACCACCGCGAACGCTGTCACTCAGTCAGCAACCACCAGCGCCAGCTCTGGCATTAACAGCAACAATACTTATCCTCCCGCGACCGGCCAGCCAGCCAGCAGTTCCGCCCACTGGTTTGAAGGCTCCTGGCTGACCACCATTGGCCTGTTCTTCCTGCTCGGCATCGGACTGACATTTACCCCTTGTGTGCTGCCGATGATTCCGATCATGTCGGCGGTGGTGATGGGGCAAAACCAGACCATTTCCGCCCGGCGCGGTTTTTTGCTTTCCAGCACCTATGTACTCGGAATGGCCATTACCTACGCTCTGGCGGGGGTTATCATGGGGCTACTGGGAGCCGGAGCCAATATCCAGGCCTGGATGCAAACCCCCTGGGTGCTGGTGCTCTTTGCCCTGCTGTTCGTGTTGCTGGCGTTGTCGATGTTTGGTCTCTATGAACTGCAATTACCCAGCAAACTCCGCAATCGCCTTAATCAAATGAGCCAACAGCAATCCGGTGGCCACCTGCTCAGCGTGTTTGTGATTGGCATCCTTTCGGCACTGATTGTGTCGCCCTGTGTCTCGGCACCGTTGGCCGGAGCACTGGTTTACCTCAGTACCACCGGCAACGTCTGGCTCGGCGGTGGCGCCCTGCTGGCGCTTGGGTTGGGCATGGGGGCACCACTTATTATCCTGGGTACCAGCGGCGGCTCGCTGATGCCCAAAGCCGGTGCCTGGATGAACCAGATCAAAATCTTTTTTGGGGTATTACTGCTGGCCGTTGCACTCTGGCTGGTCAGCCGCATTCTGCCCGGGTCACTGAGTCTTGCACTCTGGGGGCTGCTGGCACTGGTTTATGCCGTGGTTGCCGGTGTATTTGAACCGGCATCAACACCACGCCATCGCGCCTTCAAAGGCCTGGCCTGGGCACTGCTGGTTTACGGCGTCGCCGCCTTCTGGGGCGCATTACAAGGCAACCATAATCCGTTACAGCCACTGGCATCTACTCATGCCGGGTCTGCTGCCAGCGCTGAACAACAGGCCAACGCTTTTTATCGCACCGAGTCGGTGACTGACATCCAGCGCCTGATCAAAAACAGCCAGCAACCCGTCATGCTGGATCTCTACGCCGACTGGTGCATCAGCTGCAAAGTCATGGATGAAGAAATTTTTGCCGATGATGAAGTACAGCGCCAATTGAGCCATATGACCTGGCTGCAGCTCGACATTACCCGTAATACCGACGAACAGATTGCCCTGTTACAAAGCCTGGCCGTTTTTGGCCCTCCGACGGTGCTGTTCTTCCACGAAGGTATTGAAGTTCCTGAGCGCCGTATCGTCGGGGAAATATCCAAAGCCGAATTTCTGCGCCTGACCCAACCCTGACCCGACACCAACCGATGCAAGTGCCCATCCGCATATCGGGGATATACTTGAATAATCATAACCAGGCACACATATAGGGGGTATCTATTTAATCCGGTGCTCACTCTGGGCTACCGGATGGTTTCGAATCACGAAGCCGACTTGCAGGCCTGACGGGTC